>JAZNEO010000179.1:0-24538 GCA_045588685.1 Candidatus Avelusimicrobium sp.
CTATACTGTCAAACGTGCAAGATCTCACTACTAGTACTTTACTTTTCTTGTTGCTTGTTCTTTTAAGTATGTCTTATTTTCTACTCGGCTGTTGAAATCATCAAAGAAAGCTTTTTGGGCAGTTTCCATTTTCGTTTCAAACAATTGTTTTTCGAAATCCTTTTTATTCTGCTCAAAATTTTTCATGTTTCCGTTTTGAGTTTGATACGCATAGCGTACTTCTTCCGGCGTTAATTTATAGATGGAGAATAAAGCCATGCGGAAACGATCTGCCAATTTGCTACGGCGGATTTGTTCTTCAAATTGAGCGGGATTCATTCCCAATTGATACTTGACTACCTGTTCATAGGCTACTTTGTTGAATTGTCCATTTTGATTAAAGGGAGGAGCTGAACGAATTTCTAACGCAATTTCATAGTCAGCTACTGACATACCAAATTCGCGGGCCGCTTGGTTAAGAACTTCTTCGCTAATCAGTCCGCTAAGGGCTTGTTGGGTTAGATATTTGTTCATATTTTCATCTACATCTATGCCATTGTTACGCAAGGCACGTGCCTGAGCATCCGTAGCTTTTTGCAAAGAACGGTACGTGATAGGAGTAGAACCCACCATAGCCGCGTTGGTATTGAAAATTCCTCTGGAATAGGAACCTAATCCAATATATCCGATACTGGCAATGAAAAATGCCAGCGTAACAATTAAGATTGATTTTTTATACTTGATTAAGAAAGAGATCATGAGTCAAAACTCCTTATTGTTTATCTGTATCCTCGGCGGGTAAGGACATTTCTGCTCCGCCAATTTTACACATGCCTTCAATCCGTCCGCCTTCTTCTACAATCATTTTTTGGGCGCGGATATCTCCTTTGATAGAAGCTTTGGCTAACACTTCCAGCATTTCTGCACACACGTTGCCTTCAATATCTCCGCCACAAACAACCGTGTGACCGGTTACATCGCCGGTAATTTTGCCGCCTTCTCCTACTATAACTTGACGTGCATTATCCACCGACCCAGCCAAGTGACCGTCCACGCGCAAAGAACCTTGCACGCTTAGTGTCCCTTGGAAATAGCATTCCGCGCTGACAATAGAAAAATGTTCGCCGGAAGCAAAATCCGAATCTTTTTTTAGAAAACCCATCGTTTTCCTCCTAAATTTATTTAAAATAGTTTCGTGGATTAACGGGCTGACCGTCTTTCCATACTTCATAATGCAAATGTGTTCCAGTACTACGACCGGTAGTACCCATAAAGGCAATAGGCTGGCCCCGTTTTACCCGTTCTCCTTCCTTGACCTTAATGCCGGTTGCATGTGCATATAAGGTGGAATAGCCGAGCCCATGATCTATCAACACCGCTTGCCCGTAACCATTTACCCAACCGGTATGACGCACAACGCCGTCTGCTGTGGCGACGATCGGACTATCAGGCTGGCTGACAAAATCAAGTCCATTGTGCATGCGGCCGGTTGGTTTACCAAACGGATCGCGGCGGTATCCAAAACCGGAGCTGATTCTCCCCGTAGAAGGGCGGATAGACGGTGTGGAATGGTTGCCTTCCACTCGGTTGGCATAGTACCAGGCAATTTCCTGAAAAGAAGCCAGACGCTCTTGGGCTTCTTGTTGCATGCTCTCTATATAATTTTCAAATTCTTCCGTATCGAAATCTTTTAAATCTGCGCTAAACAACTTTTGAGCCCGTTGTTCTGCCTGTTGATTTTTCTCTTCTAACACTTTGGGCAGATTAATAAACTTTCCGCCGGGCATTCCCAACATTTGCCGCATTTGTTGCTCAGTGGTTTGAGTTAAGTCCAAATACTTGCGGCCTCGTTCCAATTCATCAGCAATTAAATGCAGTTTCACCCGCATTAATTGGTTATCCGCTTTGGTAATTTGATAATCGTAAGCTCGGCTCCACAGCCACAAAGCCCCTGACGTAAGCCCTAGCCACAAGACGAGCAATACCACTAAGGTAATTCCCGTTACTTTTATCTTTTTGGATCCACCCGCTCGCGGCATAAAAATAATATCGATACGATCACTTAAAAAGCGGGTCCATGTTCTCTTGGCCATACTCTCTTATTCTATCATATAAAAGCCCCACCGGACACAGCTTGTGCATTATTTTTTTGTTTTGCGCGGTTTCTTTTTTCCTTTTACCGGCAAATCTTGCCCGGAAGGCTTATAAAACTGTACAATTCCCTCGTAAATGGCTTGGGCAAACATTTCACGTCCGGATTTGCTCATGACCAACTCTTCCTGTTCCGGTAAAATCATAAAAGCATTTTCAATTAAAATGCTGGGCATTTCCGAAATACGCGGAATATATAGAATGTCATTGGCAATCAGCCCGTTGTCTGGTAGCGGGATGTGTTTGTTAAAAGATTGGTACACACTGTTAGCCAGTTGGAAACTGTGAGGATAGGTGTAGTAAATGGAATATCCGCGCGGCAAAGCCATTGGATTGGCTGTATCGGGCAAGGCATTATGGTGTAAGCTGACAAAAATATGGGCCTTTTCATCAATTGCTTTTTGATAGCGTTGAGGTAAAGATAGGTGATTATCTCCTTGGCGTGTCATAATAACCGCAGCCCCGGCGGCTTCTAATTTGGGTTTTAAAACTTCAGCCAACGCTAAATTGGCTTCATATTCTAAGAAGCCGGAAGGACTTACCAAACCATCGTATGGCGGCACACGTTTGGGACTGTGGCCGGCATCAAGTAAAATACGAACTCCCGCCAGCGGTTTTTGTGCAGTAGAAGCGTGTTCCGGGACGTGGTGTAGATCTAACACAAATTGATTTCCGTCGTAGTGGTAACCATGTCCCCAAGGAGTTGCGTCTTTTTTGAAATATAAAACAAAGGGAAGGACTCCGTCTTTGGCCTCTTTCCATTCGATGCGGTCTAATAGGGGAGAAGTGGCATCAAAGTTAAAATTTTCTTCCAATTGTTCGGAATAATAAAAAGTAATTTCCATCCGGTTATTAAATTCATGAACTGAAACGGGTACCGGATGCACGCCGGTCCAGCGAACCTGAGTGTGGTCCGTGGTTGCCACCGTAGAAATATTTGAAATAATATTAACCGGTAAAGTATGTGCAGAGCCCACTGTTACTTTTTTTTCTTCTATCCAAGCCGATTCTCCATTTCCTAAATGCATCCGGTACAAGCCGTTACTACGCCCATCAATTTGCACTTGTCCGAAGGCACGATAAAAGGGATATAGACTACCTTGATGTACCGGTAATTGACGCAATTTAGTGCCCTCATCTTCTATGCGCGCGGTATAAAAGGGATCTGTAGTATCTAAAATTTTGATGCGTTGCTTGGCAGTTATTTTTGCATGAGTATTGGTAGCAGGATCTACCATTCTGTAAGTGATTTTAGCGGAACGTGGTTTTTCTTTGTCGCGAATAACATATTTAGCTTGATATCGCCCCGGCGTGCGGACGCTCTCTTTAAGCGTAATTTTTTTGCCTCCCTTTAGTCCGTTAATTTCGGCCGTCACACGGGCATGCGGTGTGCCACGGACAGAAAGCTCCAGCGTATCTCCCGGTAAAACCCAAACCGGCTTAGAAGGATAAATTTCTTTTTCATCAAAGCGTGCTTTTCCTGCCAATTGTTTAAGCGGTGTCCCCGGGATACGGACATTTCGTACCGCCTGATAGGTTTGGCCTTGACTTTTTGCAGTGAGCACAAGCGCAAAAGATCCTTGTTCCACAGGCACATAAGCTATGAAAGTACCATTTTTGTACACAGGAACCGATTGGCCGCTGATATCCAAAGTGGGATTTTCCAAATTTAATTTTCCAAAGATATAAATGTTTTTTGCACCCCGGGAAATAAGATAATTTTCTTGCGGGTGTTGGACGGTGATAGGAGCCTTATCTCCCGACTGAGCCGGCAAATAAGGAGCTACTGGCAAAGGGTTGTTTTGTGCTGCCAGCGAAAGGGTTAAAAAACAAAAAATGCAAAAAACTATTTTTTTCATCGTATAAAAAATGATAACATAAAATAATGACCACGCGCGAGGATGTTGTTCAATTTTTGGATAGTTACTTATTGTCCGCCTCTGTATCGGATTGCAGCCTGAACGGTTTGCAGGTACAGGGACGTGATCAAGTACGTAAAATTATTTTCGCCGTGTCAGCCAACATGGAGTTGTTTAAACGAGCCAAGGCCGCTAAAGCGGATATGATTGTAGTGCACCATGGTTTGTTGTGGGGCCAAGAGCAAGCATTAGTCGGAACGTTTGGACGTCGTGTTGGATTTTTGTTAGAAAATAAAATCAGCCTGTTAGGTTATCATTTACCTTTAGACAAGCATCCTGTGTGCGGGCACAATGCACAACTGGCCCGCGTATTAGGAGTACAAACGCTACGGCCATTTGCCGCTTATCATGGGCAAGACATTGGCTTTTGCGGGGAAATCAATCCGGCCTCGTTACCAGTTATAACCCGTCGGCTGGAGCGTGTGTGCGGCGCCAAAGCGTTGGTATTGCCGTTTGGACCTAAGCAAATCCGTACCGTAGGAATTGTAAGCGGTGGCGGTTGGAGTATGATTGGTGATGCCGTGCGCTTGGGGTTGGATTTATTTGTTACAGGTTCGGTGGATGAACCAGCTCAAGAACTGTGCCGCGAAGGGAAAATCCATTGTGTGGCGTTAGGACATTACAATTCCGAAAAAATTGGTGTAAAAGCCTTGATGGAAGTAGTTCGCAAACAGTTTTCAGTGGAGACGGAATTTATAGATGTAAAAAACCCGATTTGAGAGGAAAATATGAGTCAAGAATTATTCAAAAAAATAGATAGCTATCGTGATTTTGTCATCGATATGCAAGCAAAAATGACAGCCTGCCCGGCGGTGAGCCCGCATTTGGAAGGTGGTAAAGGGGAAGGCGCAAAGGCAGAAGTGTTAGTTAAAACGCTAAAGGCCATGAAATTTGATGAAATTAAAGTAATAAATATTAAAGATAAAAAATCGCCGACTGGTGTGCGCCCGAACATCGTTGCCAAATACTACGGTAAAAACCGTAAAAAAACAGTCTGGGTTATGGCACATATGGACGTAGTGCCACCGGGGGACTTAAAGAAATGGAAAACCGATCCCTATAAGATAGTAGTCAAGGGGGATAAAATTTACGGCCGCGGTACCGAAGATAATCAACAAGGATTAATCTCAGGGTTGCTAGCTGTAAAAGCAATGATGGATTTAGGCATTCGTCCGCCGGTGAACTATGCTTTACTGCTTAACGCAGATGAAGAAATCGGTAGTCAGTTTGGTATTGTATCGATTTTGAAACAGCACGCTAAAATTTTCGGCAAACAAGATAGTTTTATTGTGCCGGACGGCGGTAACTCAGAAGGGACCATGGTGGAAATTGCCGAAAAAAATATGTTGTGGTTGAAAATTACCACGACTGGGAAACAAACCCACGGTTCTACTCCCAAATCCGGCGTAAATGCGTTCGTGGCGGGAAGCCACTTGGTGGTTGCTTTGCGCGGTCTGTATCAGAAATTTAATAAAAAAGACCGTTTGTACGGCGATGAGCCGACTAGCACTTTTGAGGCGACGAAAAAAGAGGCCAATGTGCCCAACGTTAATACAATTCCCGGTCAAGATGTGTTTTACTTGGATTGCAGAGTATTACCCTGCTATACCAATGAACAAGTACTGGCGGAAATAGCTAAATATGCCAAGGCCATTGAGAAAAAATTTAAGGTAACCGTACAAATTGATATTATCGTGTCTGAGTCGTCTAAACCGACAGATAAGAACCACGATATGGTAAAAATGTTGATGCAGGCCGTGCGGGAAGTGTACCACAATAAACCGCAAGTACAAGGACTGGGCGGTGGCACGGTGGCTGCTTATTTGCGCAACAAAGGATTCCCTGCGGTAGTATATTCCAAATTGGATGACACCATGCACCAACCCAACGAATATTCCAGCATTAAAAATACAATCGGAGATGCGAAGATATTTGCAGCCGTGGTCATGCGTTTGAAATAGGGGAGGTTATGAAAAAAGGTTTTACAGCAATTGAAATCGTAGTAACGGTGGTACTGTTTGCGGTGTTGTTAGGCGTAACGGTGCCGAAGTTTATTTCCCTAGTGCATAAAGCACATGAGGGCGGGACAAAGCATCAATTGATTCGTTTGCGTAGTGCCATTGCAGCCTATTATGGAGAACATCAGGGGATGTATCCTACCGATGATTTGTCTTGTCTAGTGCCCAATTACATTGAAGCAATTCCGGTGGTACATGTGCCCGGATTTGCACCATCAGCTGCTGTATCGGCGGGTTCGTATGAAAATGCTTTTACAAAGACAGGCGGTTGGGTGTACGTCAATGATCCGACCGATCCGCGTTTTGGAGACGTGTTCGTCAATACCGACCAAGAAGACAGCTATGGCAAAGCCTGGCACACACATTAACCGTTTTCCCGTCCTGGTAATTAGGACGGGATTTTAATTTAGGAGGATTTATGGACGTATTTGTTTTGTTTTTTGCCGCTTTATTAGGGTTGATCATAGGTAGTTTTCTAAATGTATGTATTTACCGAATTCCACAAAATAAGTCGATCGTGTGGCCTCGTTCCTTTTGTCCAAAATGCGGTAAAACAATTGCGTGGTATGACAATATACCGGTACTGAGCTACGTGTTGTTGTGGGGAAAAGGCCGTTGTTGTAAAGAGCCGATTTCTTGTCAATATCCTTTAGTAGAATTACTCTCAGCCGTTTTGACGGTACTGTTTGTATGGCGGTGGGGATTGACGGCGTGGACGGCTGTGGTATTGACGGTTATATATTGTTTGATTATTTTATCCGTGATTGATTTGCAACTGATGATTATTCCGGATCGTTTTTCCTTAGGACTTATCGTTTTCGGATTGGCAGTTGCTTTCTTAAATCCTTATTTTGAGGGAAGTTTTTGGCACCGTTTTTTGACCAGTTTACTGGGGGCCGGTGTCGGGTTTTTCGGTACACTGGCGGTTGCCTTGTTGGGTTGGTTCTTGTTTAAGAAAGAAGCCATGGGCGGCGGTGATGTGAAATTAATGGGGGGCATCGGAGCACTGATCGGTTGGAAAGGAGTGCTGACTACCATTATTTTTGCTTCTGTTTTGGGACTTGTGTATTCCGTATTCTTGATGACTTTTAAGGGAAAGGGGCGCGGGGATGCTATTCCGTTTGGACCTTTTTTGAGCATGGGAGCTTTGATCAATTTGTTCTATTTGGTTACCCCTGAAATGTTAGCCATTCGATTTTAGAAGAAAAGTCAGAAAAGAAAACCGCCTCGGACTGATTGTCTAAGGCGGTTTTTAATTGGGGTAAAAATTATTTTTTCAGCCGATACAAATAATCGGCAGCTTGTTTGAAAGCGTGTGCGCGGTGGCTGATTTTATTTTTTTCAGCGGTAGTCATTTCGGCCAATGTCTGACCCGTTGCTTTGACTAGAAAAATAGGATCGTAACCAAAACCATGTTCCCCGCGGTATTGAGAAGTGATGCTGCCTTCCAAAATTCCTTCAAAACAAGTGGTATTTCCCAAAGGATCTGCCAAACAAGCTACTGTACGAAAACGGGCGGTACGTTGGGGGGGGAGCGCTTTTGTTAATTCTTGTAACAGCTTTTGATTATTTGCGGCAGCGTCTGCATGCTCTCCTGCATAACGGGCGGTATGTACGCCGGGACGTCCTTGCAGAAAATCTACTTCCAATCCCGTGTCATCTGATAAGGCCCACATTCCCGCCAGACGCGCGGCATAACACGCTTTTGCGATGGCATTTTGCTCCAGCGTAGTGCCGTTTTCCGGCGGCAGACTTAAACGCAAGATATCTGTTAAGCTAACATATTCAAAAGGTTCTCCCGTTTGCATCTTAGCAGGAAGCAAAGCGGTAATTTCTTTTAATTTATGAACATTGCTGGTGGCAATTAATATTTGCATATTTATTTCTTTTCCATCTGAGCTACGTGACGTACTAAATTCAAAGCTACCACATAGGCGTTATACATATCTTCCTCACTGAGCCATTCTGTGAAGGAGTGCGGATTGTTTTGCCCTGTGAACACCGTGTATCCGCCAAAACCGTGTTTGGCCATAATCATGGCTGAGGTGGTGCCGGCGCGTTCTTTTTTGAAATTAGGGGTAACGCCGGCATTCTTCATAGCAGCAGCCAAAACCTCTTTGGAATTAGCCGGTACGCCATATTCTACGTTTTCGTATTGTTTAATTACTTGCACCTTAATAGCTACGTCTAAGGCTTTGCTTAAACTATCTGCAGCGTTTTGGATGGCTTGTAAATATTTTTTCCCTTCCTCTTGATCAAAGTAACGCAGCCGGAAATCTACCATGTGTGTATTTTTTTCCGGGTTATACTCAATGTGATGTGGTTCCATATACCCTTCGTATCCGGTGCTGTAATTGGGCAAATGTCGCGTTTGCGCTGCATGGGCGATTAAATCTGCAATTGGTTTGACGGCGTTGCGGTAGCCGTTTTCGGCCGCGTAAGACTGGTGTCCGTTTACTCCCTGAGCGGTTACTAATACTTTATCAGCAGAAAAATTTGCCACAATGACCTCTCCGTCTACGCCTGCATCAAAATCATAGGCATAGTCGGGCTTGTAGTAATTCATATCCATGCGTTCTGCGCTGCGGCCCACATCCTCATTGGGGGTGATTACCACTTGAATCGGTCCATGCGGAATGCGGGGATTTTCGGCCAAGGTTTTAAGTAGTGTGTATACAATCACGACACCGGCTTTATCATCGGCACCCAAATTAGTGGTACCGTCGGAAGTGACAATGGTTTTGCCAATCATATTTTTCAAATAAGGATCAGAATTGAAATCAATTACGTGATTGTTTTTCAAGATGATAGGTTGGCCGTCATATTTCTTAATTACCTGCGGTTGTATATTGCGCCCGTCGATATCCGGTGTGGTATCGTAATGAGCGCTAATACCCAACACAGGTGCTTTGCGGTTTCTTAAATTAGACGGAATATTGACGTAAATATATTTGTCAGCAGACAAATGTGTTGGCAAGCCAAGAGCCTTGATGTCTTCGTACAATACCTGTGCCATTTTTTCTTGCCCCGGCGTCATCCATTCGGCATTGTCATCACTCATGCTGTCTATTTTGGCATATTTGACAAACTGAGGAATCATTTGCGCACGGTATGCAGACGGATTTAAGGATTTTGCAACAGCTATATTGACGGAACACACTAATACTAGTACGGAAAAAATGGAAATTAATCTTTTCATAAATTCTCCTGTAAAGGGTGTACTAAAGTAAATCTGGCACGGTATACTACCAGTATTCTATGTAATGTGCTCTCTTGTCCGCAAGGGCCAAAAGACCTATCTGTTTTCTGGGCCTGCCCCCCGGAATGGTTAATGGGCAAACTCCGCTGGGGTGGTGGCTAAAGTCATGGCTGTTCGTAAGGAAGCCTCCATGACATCCACATCGGCGTATTCTTTCGAAGTGCCCGCATTAAATACTCCGGTAAACAAACTCAGCGTGGGAAGCCCCTTAAGAGATAAAATAGCCGCATCGGAAGTATCTCGCAGAGTCGTTTGCTTGGGCTGTATTTCTTCTTGTCTGAATGTTTTGTCCGTATGAAGGATAAATTTCTTCGGTAAAGCGGTGCGGATATTTTGAAATTGATCCTGAAAGGACAGAGAAGAACCTGCCTGTTTGGGATACATGGCTTTAATCGTATTAAAGGCATTGGTAACGTTTTGGGAAAGTTCTTTAATTCCATCCGAGGTAAAAGAGCGGATTTCGCCAATCAGTGTAGTGGTATCTTGTTGTGTGTTTGACTGTGTGACGACAATATATCCCTGTCGTTGCGAGGTGCTTTCCGGACGGTATTGACGGGGAAGCAACGTGTAAAAATCTGCGGCCATTAATAAATTATCCGTGTAGGCTGAATGTAGCGCTTGTCCTAAAGGAATTTGTCGGTTTCCGGTAAATGTAATGGTAAATTGGCGTCCGGAAAAAGTATCCGTTACAAATTCTCCGATATTTCCGCCTTCCATCACATAAGCATAGGACACATTCCAATCAGCGGGGGAAATCTGTTGTGCGGCCGCATGAGAAATTCCATCCGGTAAAAATACCAGTAAAATACGGCCATGTTCTATGGAGGGATTTCCCAATAAATAATCGGCCAGCGTTATCAAGATGGATAAACCATTCTTGGACTGTGCTCCCAGCGGAGCAGTGCCCGACGAGGTAATCAAATCATGTCCGTGTGCTTGTAATAAATGCGGATTGTTATTTTCTTCTAAGAGGACATCTTTTGACAGTTTCAGATTGCCTCCTTTATATTTTGTGTGCAACTGGGGATGTATGTCAGCCGGCGGAGTGTCCAGGAGTGCCACAAAGGCCATAGCCGGCCAGTTAGTAGCAGAAGTGGCGGGAATTTCAGCAGTTACAATTCCCGTTTTGCTCACTTGCACCTTACTGGCTCCTATGTGTTTTAATTCTTTGGCTAGTACCTTTGCAAAAGACAATTGTTCTTTGGACGAAGGGACTGTATTTTTTGCAGGGTCAGAATGACTATCTATCTCGGCATATTTTAACAAACGGTCTGCCAGCGCGGTTTTAGCGGCTTGCTTGTCGTAGCGCATAATGGCTTTCCAAGAATTAGTCTGCGCCTGAATCGATAAGGCCAGGCACATCGTACATAAAATACTCAAAAATAAACGCATAGTATCTCCTTAATTAAAAGGGCCGGCACAAGGCCAGCCCTTATCTGTGTTAAGCTAAATCTGCCAAAGCCGCTTGAGCCTGGGCCAGGGCAGTTTGTGCCGCCGCTAACTCCGCTTTGGTTTTATCAATTTGTGCTTGGGGAGCATGCTTGATAAAATTTTCCTGAGATAATCTGGCTTGACGAGAAGCGATATTGGCTTGCGCCGCGGCGATTTCTTTTTCCAAGCGTTTTTGTTCTTTGGCAAAGTCAATCAGCCCGGTTAAGGGTACATAAATAGCTAATTTGCCAAATGTGGCCGTAGCAGTTTGCTTGGGTTTATCCAGCCCAATTCCAGTCTGTAATTGTTCCACCTTAGACATCAGCTCAATATAGCTTGTATACTCGCGAACAGTTTGTAAATCCGCTTCTTCTTGGGCAGATATCAAGGCTTTGATCTTGAGCCCCGGCGGCACATTAAATTGCGCGCGAATCGTGCGGATTTCTTTAGTAATTCCTTGAATTGTTTCCATTTTCTGCACCGCTTCCGGAGCCAATAAAGCCGACTCAAAAGAAGGATAAGATTGCTGCAATAAGAACTGTTCTTTTTCATCTACAAACGGGCGTAAGCTGGCGGCAATTTCTTCGGTAATAAACGGAATCAGCGGATGCAAGGCTTTTAACGTGCCATATAAAATATTGACGCACAAAGCCATGACATATTCTTTTTCTTGGGTTTGGAAGCGTTGTTTGGCTAGCTCAATGTACCAGTCACAAAAATCACCCCATAAGAAATGATACAGCGTGGTGGCGGTTAAGGCCAAGTTATATTTTTCAATGCCTTCGCGGGCGGTTTTAATGGCGGTCGTATAGCGGTCCAAAATCCATTGGTCAGCCAGTTCTTTGGTTTGGGTCGGCATGGCCAGCGGGCCTTTAATCCCTTCCATATTCATCAAAATAAAGCGGGAGGCATTGTAAATTTTATTGCAGAAGTTACGCGCTCCGGTAATGCTTTCTTCGGCATACGGAATGTCTTTGCCGGGTACCGCTTGCATGAGTAATGAAAAGCGGACCGCGTCGGTGCCATATTTAGCCGTCATATCCAACGGATCGATAACGTTTCCTTTAGATTTAGACATTTTCTGCCCGCTTTTATCACGTACAATTCCGTTCAAAAACACATCTTTGAAGGGCAGTTCTCCTTTAAATTCCAGTCCCATCATTACCATGCGCGCAACCCATAGATACAAGATTTCATATCCGGTCACCATAGAGGTGGTGGGGTAGAAATAAGATAATTCTTTTGTTTCTTCCGGCCAACCGAAAACGGACATCGGCCATAAAGCAGATGAAAACCACGTATCCAATACGTCCGGATCTTGTACAAAATCGGTTCCGCCACAATGCGGACACTTGTCCGGCGCGTGGAAGGAAACGATGGGTTTGGCGCCGTCTTCAAAAGACACTTTGGTGAGTTGCTCGTGCCCTTGCTGGTCTGTTACGAAGGTAAGACCTTTTTCGCTACAGTGACGGCAATACCACACGGGAATGCGGTGTCCCCACCAGATTTGGCGGGAAATACACCAATCTTGTATATTTTTAAGCCAATTGACAAAAGGGGTTTTCCAATTGGCCGGATGAAATTGTAACTCGCCCGATTCTGCCGCGGCAATGGCGGGAGCGGCCAATTTGTCCATTTTCACGAACCATTGTTCACTCATAAACGGCTCAATGGTGTTGTGGCAACGGTAGCAGGTGGACACGGCGTTATTATATTTTTCTTCCTTTACTAACAGCCCCGCGGCTTCTAAATCTTTGACCGTTTCTTTGCGGCAAAGATCCCGATCCATACCAATATATTTTTCGGGACAGTTAATCATCTTGCCTTTATCATTAATAACCGTCAAAATCGGCAAATTGTGGCGTTGGCCTACTTCGTAGTCGGTGGCGTCATGCGCCGGCGTAATTTTGAGCGCACCGGTTCCAAACTCCAGTTCTACGGCTTCATCGGCAATAATAGGAATAGCGCGGTTAGCCAGCGGAATAATCACTTTTTTACCCAGCATATTTTTATAGCGGTCATCTTTGGGATTGACGGCGATAGCGGCATCTGCATAAATCGTTTCGGGGCGGGTGGTGGCAATCACAATGCCGTCGGAGCCGTCCTCTCCTTTATAGCGCAAATGCCATAATTTGCCGGCGTGTTGTTCATGTTCTACTTCAATGTCAGATAGCGCGGTGGAACAGCGCACACACCAGTTGATGAGGCGTTTGCCGCGGTAAATGTAGCCCTTTTCCCACAAGCGTTTGAAACATTCATAAACAGATTGAGCACGTTTCTCATCCATGGTAAAGCGGATATTTTCAGGAGATAAATCCAAGCTCCAGCCCATTTTTTTGAATTGATTAAAAATGGCATTACCGCATTCGTTGTACCAATTCCACACGGTTTTTACAAATTCTTCGCGGCCTAAATCGTGGCGGGATTTATGTTGTTCTTTGGCCAGTTTTTTTTCAATGACGTTTTGGGTGGCAATGCCGCCGTGGTCAGTGCCGGGCACCCAATAGGCCTCCTGTCCAAACATACGGTGTGCGCGGATTAAACTGTCTTGCAAGGTGTCGTTAAGTGCATGGCCCATATGCAGAGCGCCGGTAATATTGGGGGGCGGAATAACAATTACAAAAGGTTTTTTGGCAAGATCTACTTTAGCTTTGAAAAGTTGTGCTTTTTGCCATTTGTCGATTAATTTTTGTTCTACTTCTTGTGGTTCGTAGGCTTTGGGTAACATAATTTTTCCTCGGTTTTGAAATTGCGTGATGTGACTTCACGCGTAACCTATATATATTTTACAAAAAACAAAAGCACCCGCGCCGGGTGCTTTGTAATAAAAACGGAGAGGGAGAGATTCGAACTCTCGATACGGTTTCCCGTATGCAGTCTTTCCAGGACTGTGCCTTAAACCACTCGGCCACCTCTCCAAAAAATTCGTCGGAAGGTACATATATTATAGCAAATTCTGTGAAATTTTGAAAAACAGCAATTAAAAAATGATTTCTACTAGTATATTTTTCGCCATAAAAGGTATTGAAAAAATGTAAAATTGGAATAGACTTAAAGGGGAGGGTATGGAAAACATCGTACGTTCCCACGATTATAGAAGCAGGGAGGACACATGCCAAAAAACTTGATCATCTATTATTCGCGCAGAGGGGAAAATTACTTTGGCGGCGAAATCCGTGTTATTGAAAAGGGAAATACGGAACTAGTGGCGCAATTTATTCAAGAGGCGGTAGGGGGAGATTTATTTGAAGTGGAAACCGTCAAACCGTATCCGCCGGCTTATAAGGCATGTATTGAACAGGCTAAACACGAACTGTGCGATGAGGCCCGCCCTGCCCTTAAAAAATATATATCTGATATTTCCGAGTATGACAATATCTTTATTTGCGGACCCTGCTGGTGGGGGAGATTTCCCATGGCCGTTTTCAGCCTGTTGGAAAAATTAGATTTTACCGGTAAAAAAGTAATGGGGCTAATGACACATGAAGGAAGCGGACTGGGAAACACGGAGCGGGATTTAAAGAAATTTTGCCCCGGAGCAACTTTCGGACAGGCGCTGGCGGTACATGGTTCTTATGTAAAGAACAGCCAAGAAATAGTTACCGCGTGGGCAAAAGAACAAATCGGTTAATTTCTGCTAGAAGATATTAAAATGTACTTGTCAAATGTGTTATAAAAAGTACAATAGAAAAATGGCTAACGTGTACGGACTCATAACTTACATAAATAAGGAGGAAGTATGAAGAAATTGTTGGCCTTGGCGTTGGCTTGCTGGGCTAGTTGCAGGATGTAGTCAAGGTTCTTTTTGGAGAGAGACACCGTTAAAAGAGCATTCTCTGACTCCTGCATTAGGCCAGCCAGTTTACTCTCTAAAAAAGAGCCGTGTGCGGCGGTAAGGGGTTGTCTTTCCGGTTCGCCATTGTTTAGCGGGCTTACTACTAACGAATGGTAAAACATAAAATGGTGCGAGGTAAAGGAATAGGAAAAATAATCCAAACACAACGCCTTGCCCAGGGTGCTTGCGATGACTTTATCCGGATAAATGTCTAATTTGAGCGAACCTTTGAGTTGTATGCTACTGCTCTTATAATGAATGCGTCCGCTCAAAAATCTGAATCGTTTTAAGGGGTGTGGGTACAGGCGTTTGAGTTCTTTATAATTGTCTGTAAATACGCGGCTGATGAGGGCCCGCATAACGCTCCATACCACGAAAAAAAATAAGATAAAAAAACCAACAGGTATGGCAACTGCTACTACAGGGGCATAGTCCATAGGTAGTTCTCCTGCGTAATTAACTTGTGTTTATTGTATCAAATAGTAATCAAATGCGTGGGGCTTCATTTTCATAAAAAGGTTGACAAAAGGGCAAAAATCATAGATAATAAGAATAGTATCTCTTCCTTATACGGCCCGCTATATTTCTAATAAGAGGGCATTTATGAAAAAAATCCTACTAGTACTGTTGGGCTGCTTGGCTTTCTGCGCCTGTGAGCCGGTAGATTTGGCGGAATATTTGGCTGAGCCGGGCAACCCTAACCCACTATATGTCTTTCCCGCGGTAGACGACGGAGAGCCGCTGGCGTTTCATTTAATTCGTCCTATGGACTCGTATGAAAAAACGGGTAAAACAGATAATATGTATGAAACGTATGTGAATACCCCGGGCTATTCAAAACGCATGTTGGTGATTGCTACGGTAGATAGCAAATGGGCCAAAAGTCCCACTTTTGCGCCGTATTTTGACCGTTTAGCGGCACATTTTAGAAATACGGAAGTGGAGTTTGCGCTCTTATTTTTGGATTTTGACAAGCAATCTTTGACGCAGTTACCTTGGGTGCAAAATCTGCAGCATGTGCGGGCTTTTTATAATACAGAATCGCGTTGCCAAAATAAATACGGGCTTTGTTCCTATGTGTTGGAGACTATCTCCTTGAACGCCCCTCAACTGCATTACATTGTAAAAGATAAAGCTACGCTGTACCCGAATAGTTCGTCTTGGCCTGCCGGAGAAGATACAGAAGAATTGGAAAATGCCTATGAACGAATGGTAACGCATGTGCAAGGGTTTTTAGATAAGTTTGGCAATCCGTAAGGATCCATGTGAAGGATACCTTTGTAAAACACTCCGCGGTGAACATCGCGGAGTGTTTTTAACGGTTTATAAGGGATGTTCTGCTAAATAACGGTCTAAAATCGCCGCGGCGCTTTTTACCTTATCGGCACAAGGACGGGCATGATAATAGGTTTGTGTGCGGGGTTGAGGAGCCGGTTGTTGGGCTTGGCTCAGCCCCAATAATTCGCGGCAAATGATAGAGCTGTTTTCTTCTTTGAAACGATTGCATAGCTCTTTAATATGTGCGTAAAAGGCTGTCTTGGCCGAGTGATCTTTGGGGTCTTTGGGCGCGTATTTTAAGGAAAATACCATACACATAGCACTTACCGCGCCGCACACTTCCCGTTGTCCGCCCAGTCCGCCGCCAAAACAGGCAGCCGCGGCCAAGGCTTGTTCTTGGCTGAGGCCGACTTCATCGGCGAACGCACATAATACGGCTTGCGCGCAATTATGTCCGGACATAAATAATTCTTTTGCTTGCTCTGCTTTGTTCATAAATAATATCATACTAAAAATAAGTTCTAATTGTGAGGGATAATATGAGGCAAAATTGTGAAAACTGTGTAAATTTCCGGAAAGTAGTGATTATCGGATGCGGATTTGTGGGGTCCGCTTCAGCATTTAGTTTAATGCAAAGCGGTTTGTTTAGCGAAATGGTATTAATAGATGCAGATCCGGCTAAAGCAGAGGGGGAGGCTTTGGACATCAGTCACGGGGTGGCATTTGCCAAACCGATGAAAATTTATGCTGGTACATACGACGATGTCAAAAATGCTTCGGTGGTAATTATTACGGCCGGTGCAGCGCAAAAACCCGGCGAAACGCGCTTGGATTTAGTCAAGAAAAATATTGCCATTTATAAATCCATTATTCCGCAAATTAAACAACGTGATTTCAAAGGTATTTTGCTCATTGTGTCCAATCCGGTAGATATTTTGACGACGGTGGCGGTTAAGCTTAGCGGACTGCCGGAGAATCGTGTGATTGGTTCGGGTACCGTGTTAGATACCGCTCGACTCAAATATGAAATCGGGCGACATCTAAATGTAGACAGCCGTAGTGTGCATGCTTTCATTATCGGCGAACACGGCGATAGCGAAATAGCCGCCTTTAGCAGTGCTAATGTATCGGGTATTAAGTTGGACGATTTTTGCGAAATGCGCGGGCACTTTGAGCACGCCAAGGCCAGTGCAGAAATTGCCGAGCGTGTGAAGAATAGCGCGTATGAAATTATCGCCAAAAAGAAAGCTACCTATTACGGCATAGCGGCGGCTGTAAAACGTATTTGCGAAGCGATTGTACGTAACGAACGTTCTATTTTACCGGTATCTTCCATGATGCACGGTGCGTACGGGATTGAAGGCTTGGCACTGAGTATGCCGGCTATCGTCGGCGCCGAGGGCGTGGAGACCTTGGTGCCACTTAAACTAAACGAGGACGAAGCCAAGCGGTTGCAGGCTTCAGCTAAAGTGCTTCAAGACATTTTAGCGCAAAATGAGATATAACTTACCGATATAAAACGGGGCGGCTTATTAAACCGCCCTATTAGGTTACTTGTCAAAGAGGTTAAAACCTCCGTAATCTTCTGGCAAACCTACAGAGTTACAATAACCTTCATCAGCAAAACAGACGCAAGTTCTTAGTCCATTTTCATTGTAGCCACACTCAATATTATAAAGATCTTTATAATCGAGTTCTAATGGTCCCCCACTAAACCAGATTTTCCAATCTCCCAAAGAAGCTACTTCTACTCCATGTTCTTCATCAAATTTTGTTTGGTCACCAAACGTACGATACAATAAGGTATTTGGTACTTCCTCGGCATCTTCTACTTCCCGTTTACAATTATTTGCTTGTTCAATTTGGCAAATTGCAAATTCTTCCATTAATCTTTTGATAGCCGGTTTGATTTGGGCGCGGCGGCTTTTGGCTACTGCCTTTTCATATTGTGGCAGCGCAATGGCAGACAAAATGCCGATAATCAGTACAACTACTAACAATTCAATAAGTGTAAAACCTTTTTTCATAAAATACCTCGTTTTTTGTTCGGCTTAGGAAAACAGCCCAAAAAAAGCGGCGTATTACCTGAGCTATTCCACTAACCCGTGTAACAATCGCCGCCGCCTATCCATATGGATAGGCAAAACAAGCGATTATTCGGTGGAGTGGAATATGCCTCGTGCGTGAGCACCCGGCTATGCGCAGGCCGAACCTGCACTTCCAGCAAATAATCTTATAATCTAATCAAAACGTTTATATTTTTTCTTGTTCTCCTTACCGTTAAGGTAATTTTCATTGTAGCAAATTGCGTCAACAGAATTTCATTTTTTGTATAATATATACAGGAAAAAGTGCCCTTTCGGCAGGACTTTTTCGTCATTTTAATTTATAAAAGGACAAAATAGAACATGAAAAAATACGCCGTATTAATTGCCGTATGTTGTCTGGCTTGGCCGGCAATGGCATTTGATCCGCTCGGCGCGCATAAAATTACCGCTCCCACCGGATGTATAGACAAAGATGTGTCTACAGA
This sequence comes from Candidatus Avelusimicrobium sp., assembly GCA_045588685.1. Classification (GTDB taxonomy): domain Bacteria; phylum Elusimicrobiota; class Elusimicrobia; order Elusimicrobiales; family Elusimicrobiaceae; genus Avelusimicrobium. The sequence continues at coordinate 18,404 of JAZNEO010000179.1, forward strand.
AGAATTGACCCTGGATGATTTAGTGCAAATCAGCATTTGCACCAATCCGTCCTTAAGTGCCAGTTATATGGGGGTAAAGGCCTCGGAATCCGGGTTGGGCGCCTCCCGTTCGGAATATTTACCTTCTGTTAATTTAACCGGAACTGGCAATATAACCGGTAACAAAGTGGAACATGGCCGTTATTGGCAAGAGGAACCTTACACCGGCAAGGCGGAAGCCTCGTGGTTGTTGTTTGATTTTGGCGGCAGAGAAGCCCGTATTAATAGTGCGCGCTCGTATGTAGAAGCGGCCCGTTACGGATATGATGCTTCTGTACAACAAATGGTACTGTCTGTACAAACCGCCTACTTAAATTTATTAGCGGCGCAAGAAAGCTTGGTCAGTGCCAAAGCCAGTTTGGAAACCTATAAACACTCTTATGAAGAAGCAGAAAAACGCTATAAATTAGGCATGGTATCTTTGAGTGATAAACTGCAATCTAAAACCAGCTATGAACAGTCTGTGTTGGCGGTTGTATTGGCTGAAAATAACATTAAACAACAGGCCGGTAATTTGGCTATTTTGGTCAATTTATCTCCGGACACCGTCATCCATTTGGCAAAACCGGTATATAAAGATCAAATCATTGAAATTGAAAATGATAATGTAGAAGAACTAATGAAAACGGCCTTACAAAAGCGCCCGGAACTGCTGGCGCAAGAGCGCAAACAACAAGCCGCTAAATCAGACTTGACTGCTTCCAAAACCAGCGTGTTGCCGCGTATTAGTGCCAATGCCGCCGTGGAGTATAATGATAATTGGAAACACAGTAATCCGTATCATACGAACAATTCCGCCGGTCTTTTGGTCACGATGCCGTTGTTTGCCGGGTTTTCGAATGCCTATAAGATTCAACAAGCTTCTTATACTTATCAGCAACAACAACGCACGACAGATAATTTGAAATTACAAATTGAAAACGAAGTGTGGCAGGCCTATCAAGATTATAAAACAGCGGTGCGGGCCTATGAAATCAGCCAAACAGTATTGGAAAGTGCCGAAGAAAACCATCGGGTGGCTTTCCGTTATTATGAGTTGGGCAAAGAAGATATTATCAATTTGCTCAGTGCCGTGTCTCAACTGGCAGATGCCCGTCAAACGAAAATTACTTCGTTTTATGCCGTCTTGTTAAGTAAAGCTAATTTATATAGGAGTATTGGAAAATAAGTATGAAAAAAGGAACTTTGATGTTGTGGTGTAAATATATATCCGTGCTGATTATCGGTGGGGTGTTTGGATTTGTCATTAAAGGCAAATTGTTAGGATCCAGTCAAATGAAGTATGCCGGGGCCGGTCAAGCCAGTGTGCTTACGCAAACGATGCAAAAACGCCCGGTGGCACTTGGAAAAAATTTTATCGGTAAAGTGGAAGCGATTAATGCTTCCGATGTCATTCCGCAAGTATCCGGCTACATTGACAAGGTCTTATTTGAAGAAGGCTCTTTTGTCAAAGAGGGAGATGTGTTGTTTGTCATTGACCAAGCCCGCTATAAAGCCGCGGTAACCGCCGCTGAAGCAGACCTGGAAAAAGCCAAAGCTGTTGAAAAACAACAAGCCAGCAACTTTAAGCGTCAGCAATTGTTGTATAAAGAAAAAATGCTTTCGCAAGCTGATTTAGAAGTGGCGGAAAGCAATTATGCCAACGCACAAGCCAATGTAAAAGCGGCACAAGCAAGCTTGGATTTAGCGAAATTAAATTTAGAATATACGGAAGTAAAATCTCCGATTAGCGGTTATATCGGCAAAGCTTTAATGACCAAAGGGAATTATACGAATGCCGCCGCCAGCAAACTGGCCCGCGTCATCCAAATGGACCCGGTGCGCGTGGTGTTTTCGATTACCGATAAAGAACGTTTATCGGGTATGGATCAGCTGACTACCCAAAACCCGGATATCCAAGTAGCTCTTCCCAACGGAGATACTATTGAATTGCCGTCCGCTTCTGTGTTTTCTGATAATGAAATTAATGCCCAAACCGCTACCATGGCGGTGTATGCACAGGCAGAAAACCCGACCAATAAATTAATTCCGGGCAATTATGTCAATGTAACCGTCAGTTTGGACAAGTTCCGCCCCATGATTTTAGTGCCGCAAGCGGCTGTTTCTCAAGATGCGGCAGGCCAGTATGTGATGACCGTGGATGCCAATGATACCATTGTGCAAAAATATGTCACAATTGGCGATGTGGTCGGTGCTAATTATGTAGTGGTTTCCGGCTTAGAAGATGGAGACCGTGTGGTGACGATCGGTCAGCAAAAATTGCAAAACGGTCAAAAAGTAACGGTCAGCGAAGTAGCTACTGCCGATACTCCGACGGCGGATGAACCCGCCGCAGAACCTGCTGTAGATGCACCGGCTGCCAATTAAGGAGAGAAGTACGTATGTTTTCTAATTTCTTTATTCGCAGACCGCGTTTTGCTTTAGTTATTTCCCTCGTATTATGTTTGGCGGGGGGGATTGCCATTAAATCTTTACCAATTGCCTTGTATCCGGAGGTGACTCCTCCGCAAATTGTGGTACTGGCTAACTATCCGGGCGCAAGTGCAGAAGTAATTGCCAAAACAGTTGGTATCCCGTTAGAGGCGCAAGTCAACGGGGTAGAAGATATGTTATATATGAGTTCGGACTCGGCAGACGGCTCCTATATACTTACGGTAACTTTTAAGACGGGGATTGACCCGGATATTGCCCAAGTAAAAGTGCAGAACCGTGTCTCACAAGCCACGCCGTTATTGCCTACGGATGTAACCCGTCAGGGACTGCATGTGATCCGCCGTTCTTCTAACATTTTGGGCTTGGTATCTTTTACAGATCCCAGCGGCAAAATGTCCGACTTAGATATTAGTGACTATCTCAATAATAACGTAGCTAAGAATATTTCCCGTATTGACGGGGTGGGCGAAGCGCGTGTTTTCGGGGCTGTAAAAAGTATGCGCGTGTGGCTAAATGCGGACAAAATGGCCGCGCTGAATATTTCTATTGCCGATGTGAAAGCCGCCATTGCCAGCCAAAACTATCAGCCGTCTTTAGGTAAAATCGGAGCCCGTCCCAATGACGGAACGGTGTTAACCATTTATGCCTTGCAAACAGACGGCCGTTTAAATAATGCTGAGGATTTCCAAAACATTATCGTGCGTACCGACGACCAAGGCGGGGTAGTACGTTTGTCTGAAATTGCCAGAGTGGAAGAAGGACAAGAAACCTATAGCTATACGGCTTCTTTTGACGGAGTATCCTCTATTCCTATGATGATTAACCTCTCTTCCGGGGCTAACGCTATTGCAACGATGAAGCTGGTGAAAGCCGAACTGAAACGTCTGTCTCAGTTTTTCCCAGCAGGGTTAACGTATGACTTTTCTGTGGACACGACTGATTTTATTTATGCCTCCATTGATGAAGTAATCGAAACCTTATTGCTGACCTTCCTGTTAGTAGTAATTGTGTGTTATATCTTCTTGCAGGATTGGCGTGCTACTTTAGTGCCTGCCGCTACGATTCCGGTTTCTTTGCTGGGTACGTTTGCGGTTATGTTTGCTTTAGGATATTCCATTAACTTGTTTACACTGTTTGCCTTGGTGTTGGCAATCGGGTTAGTAGTGGACGACGCTATCTGCGTCGTGGAGCGTGTGATTTATTTAATGAATAAGGAAAATCAACCGCCTATTGATGCCACCACGCAAGCGATGGGAGAATTGTCCGGTGCGTTAATTGCTACCACACTGGTTATTTTGGCTATCTTTGTGCCGATTACCTTTATGGGTGGTATTACCGGAGAAATTTACAAACAATTTGCCGTTACTATTTCTACGGCCGTATGTTTTTCTACCTTAAATGCGTTGACTTTGTCTCCGGCTATTTGTTCTTCCATGCTCAAAAAAATTCCGGAAACAAAAATTTTCGCTTTGCGGTGGTTTAACTTGGCCGTACAACGTGGGGCACATGGGTACAAGAAAATGGTGCAATCCATTGCCCGTAAATTGTTGATAATTGCCGCCTTGTTCGTGGCGATCGTTGCGGCGGATATGCTTTTCTTACGCGCTTCTCAAACCTCCTTTATTCCGCTAGAAGACCAGGGTATTATTATGTTGGATATTCAATTGCCGGAAGGGTCTACTTTTGCCCGCACCAAAGAAGTAATTGAACAAGTGGTGGAACAAGTGCGTAAAACGGAAGGGGTCAAACATGTTACCACCGTTTCGGGCTTTAGCTTAACCGCCGGAACCGGTGAAAACGTAGCGATAGCTTTTATCTCCTTGCAACATTGGGATACCCGTCCTTCTGCCGGTTTCTGGGGAGATGTCAAAAAATTGTTTGGCGGTACGCCTAAAGAGCTGTCTCAAAGTGCAATTGCCCAAAAATTTATGGCGCAGTTCAGCCAAATTCCGCAAGCAAATATCATGGTATTGGAAATGCCGTCCATCCCGGGGCTGGGTACCTCTAGCGGTTTGGCGTTGATGATTCAATCGTTAAATGACTTTGATTATCAAAAGCTGTCCAATACTGCTGGCGAAGTAGGGTATCAAATGATGTCAGATCCGTCCATGAGCATTGCCTATGCTACATTCCGGGCCGATACGCCTAATATTTATTTGGATGTGAACCGTACCAAAGCCGAATCCATGAAAGTACCGGTATCCAGTGTTTTCTCTGTGCTAGAAAACTACCTGGGTTCTTCCTACGTGGGAGATGTGAACTTTGGTACCCAAGTAAATAAGGTTATTTTGCAATCCGAAGGGAAATACCGTATGACCCCGGAAAACATTAATAAAATGTATGTGGTCAATGCCTACGGCGAACAAGTACCTTTGATGGCGTTGGTAGATTTGAAACATATCTTATCGCCGCGTCAAATTACCCGCTATAACCAATATCCGGCGGCGGCGGTGCGTGCGGTCCCCAGTGCTAATGCCAGTACAGGGCAAGCCATGGCCGTAACGGAAAAATTACTGGAAAATTTGCCCAAAGATTATGCCTATGAATGGACAGAGATGAGTTATCAGGAAAAGAAAAACCAAGGCCAGCTCAATATCTTAATTTTGTTGGCTGTCTTGTTTGCCTACTTATTCTTAGTGGCGCAATATGAGAGTATGACTATTCCTATATCGGTATTAATGTCTGTAATTGCCGCCGTATTTGGAGGACTCTTTGGACTGTGGTTAACCAACTTGCCTTTGAGTATTTATGCACAATTAGGACTGGTGTTGCTAGTCGGTTTAGCGGCTAAAAACGCGATTTTAATTGTGGAATTTGCCAAAGATGAAAAAGCACATGGTGCCTCAACGGAAGAAGCGGCCTTGGACGGTTTAACCCAACGTTTCCGCCCGGTGCTCATGACGGCATTTACCTTTATTTTAGGTATGTTTCCCATGATTGTAGCGGACGGGGCCGGTGCCGCCAGCCGCCGTGCTTTAGGCGTACCTGTATTTTGGGGAATGTTGGTAGGCACTATGGCGGGGTTGTTCCTGATTCCCTTATTCTATATCCTGATACAGACATGGGTAGACAAGTGGAGCAACCGCAAAAAACAGAAATCTGCTTAACAAGAAATACGAAAAGCCTCCCTTAGGGGAGGCTTTTTCGTAAAGAGGTAGGTTACATGCTACCGCGTATTGTATTAAAAAAATGTACCACACGAGGATCACACCGAATATCTCGCACGGAAATAGGTTTTTTGAAAGTAACTCCTTGTAAGGTGCGGCATCGGCTTAAGGCTACATAGGTTTGACCGGTTGCAAAAGCACCGCTACCCATATCTACATAAATACCGTCAAAAGTTAATCCTTGACTCTTGTGTATGGTGATAGCCCACGCCAGTTTGAGCGGATATTGTTTAAAAAATCCCTTTACTTTGGGTTCTAACTTTTGTGAAAGTGGATTAAATTCGTAGCGGATATCTTCCCATACGTGCGGTTCCACCTGATACACCGTTCCTTTGAGCGCTACCTGAATAAAATCCGGCCCTAAATCATATACTGTGCCAATGTCTCCGTTGACCCAAAAACAATCCTTCTGATTGGTCAGCATCATAATTTTGGCGCCGCGTTTTAGGTGCAGATTTTCTTCTGCCGGAACATTTTTTTTCTTAAAAGTTTCGTC
>JAZNEO010000180.1:0-2315 GCA_045588685.1 Candidatus Avelusimicrobium sp.
GGACTTTTTACACAGCCATCTCCCCCCCACTCACTTCCGTTTAACCGGAGGGCAAGGTATACTCAATACATTAATTTGGGGATTTATTGCGCTTGCCACCTTAATTGATCCTAGCTTTTACCAACGCTGTTTTGCGGCCAAGAGCCCCAGCGTCGTGAAAAAAGGCATTTTAATTTCTACTTGTATCTGGTTTTGTTTTGATCTATGCACTACCGCCGGAGCTTTATATGCCCGCGCCTTACTACCGCAAGCACACCCCGCAGAAGCTTATTTCTTCTACGCGGTACAAATACTTCCCATCGGTCTGAAGGGTTTTTTTGTAGCGGGGATACTGGCTATTATCTTATCTACGTTAAATTCTTTTTTGTTCATTGCCGCTAATACCTTAAGTTTTGATTTACTCAAAACCCGCTTTCAAAATGTTATTCTATCGAATAGAATTGCTTTGTTTTTCGTCGGTTTACTGGCCGCTTGTATGGCGCAGGTATTTCATGGTAGTTTCAAAGAGATCTGGCTTACGCTGGGCTCCTATTTTTCAGCTTGCTTATTAGTGCCTATTTTGGCCGGATATTTGTATCCGAAAAAAATTAGTGATAATTTATTTGTGATCAGCGCATTATCCAGCGCAGCCGTAATGACGGTATGGAAATTAATGCCTTTAAATCTGTTTTGGCGCCAAATTGACGGATTTTATATTGGAGTATTAACGGGAATAATTATTTTACTGTTCTCCCGCACTACGAGGAAAAAATATGTCCAAAGCTCTACTGATTTGTAATGGTGAAAAACCGGGTGTATGGCTCAAAAAATTAGCTAAGCAGGCAGATTTTATTTTGGCCGCTGACGGCGGAGCGGATGCGGCTCTGTCTGCCGGGATTATACCGGACGCAGTCATCGGAGACTTGGATTCTGTTTCACCCCGCACCCAAAAATGCCTTAAAGACACCGCCTTTATCGAAATCAAACGCCAAGATAATACAGATTTAGAAAAAGCATTAGATTGGCTGATAGACCAGGGATTTACCCAAATAATGATTGCGGGAGCCGTAGGCGACCGATTAGATTTTACTATCGGGAATGTACTGCTCGTACGTCCTTATTTGAAACATGCACAACTTTGTTTTTGCGGGCCGGATTGGACCATTTATCCCAGACTCAACGGCGGTACTTTCTCTGCCCAAAAAGGCGCTCGTTTAAGCCTTATTCCGCTCTCTTACTGCCGGGGAGTTACCTTGACCGGTTGCCGCTACACATTGAACCACGAAAATATCGGCCGCCAATACGTAGGACGTACTTTATCAAATCAAGTCACATCTTCTAAGATTTCTATTTCTTTCTTGACCGGATTTTTACTGATATACGTAGAAAATACTCCACAAAAAAAGCGGATCTAAAAATCCGCTTTTTTTAGGTACACATATATCTATTAATTAGGTGTCTCTGTGGTATAGAGTCCCAATGTTTTACAGACTCCTTCATTTCCGGTACAAGCTAAGGTGCGTTTTTTACTGGTAGCGTCAATCACTTTATATGGGTTCCAAATCTTGTAGTTCCCTCCGATACGCTCCGCTACAACACCACCGCAATTGGTTCCCGGAATGAGAGCATTAGTCGCCGCATTTAATTGATAGGTATAATGTTTAGCGGTCAGAGTAGTCCCCGAAGCCGTGCCGGGTATTCCGATCAATAATTTATCAAAACTGGCCGGGCACACGCCTCTTTCTGCGGCGTAGCTATATACTGCATCGTTAGCCGCCTTGATGATATTCATTGCTTCCGTGGCGCGGCTCTTTTCAATAGCCTTGGAATAATTAGGCATTGCTATCGCTGTCAAAATGCCGATAATCAAAACAACCACTAATAACTCAACCAAAGTAAAACCTCGCTTCATATATTCTCCTTTTATAAAGTAACAATCCGCTGTGCGGCCACCTGTGTATTTTGCGGCGTATTAAAAGCCGTCAGGCGGAAATATCCTTCTCCGGCCAGACCAAACCCGGATCCGGGGGTTCCCACCAGTTGCAGCTTCTGTAACATCATATCAAAAAATTCCCAAGAATTAAAGCCCGTCGGTGTCTTTAACCAAATATAGGGGGCATTTTCGCCGCCGTAAGCAGTTAAACCGGCTTTCTGCAATGCCTGCAATAACACTTGGGCATTGCTCAAATATCCGTCAATAACCGCTTGGGTTTGCGCTTGACCTTGAGGAGTATATACAGCCTCAGCACCGCGTTGTATAATATAAGGAACGCCGTTAAATTTGGTGCTTTGACGGCGCAACCACAAATCGTGCACATGATGGGTATTGCCTTGTT
>JAZNEO010000181.1:0-4746 GCA_045588685.1 Candidatus Avelusimicrobium sp.
AACCAATTTCCCACCGGAGTTAATGCCGCCAACACAATGGCAGACAACCCCGCCAGCAAAATACCCTGCCACAAAGAAACGCTCACGGAAGCAAATTTTTTGCGGGCGTGATACTGGGAAATAAATACGCCTGTATAACTGGCCAATCCCATAAATAAAGAAGCAAATGTCATAGCCAAAATACCCGCCGGCACGCACGCGGCTAAAGCCTCATGGCTATACCAAGACAAAAACATGCGGTCTACAAACTGCATGATTACTTGAGCAGCCATGGTAACAATTAAAGGATAAGACAACAGCCACAATTCCTTCATAGAAGCGGGTGGTATTTTTTTGCTAACAGACATTTTCTCCTCCACTAAAAAACCCGCCCCTAAGGAGCGGGTGTTGAAAAGTCTAAAAAATAAAAATTTATTTTTTAACGACTTTCACGGCTTTCGGGCCTTTTTCGGATTCAACGATTTCGAATTCTACTTCCTGGCCTTCTGCCAAGGTTTTGAAACCATCGCCCTGAATTTCTTGATAGTGCACAAAGAGATCTTTAGAACCGTCTTCGGGCGTGATGAAACCATAACCTTTTTGGTCGTTAAACCACTTTACTTTTCCATTTGCCATTTTACTTTTTACTTCCTTTTTTGATATCAGATATCTAAACTTAATAGATATCTATATTTATTATAGCATAACTTATTATTTTTAGCACATTTTTTTACGGCTCAATTTGTATATAATACAAATATGCCGCTGATAGAAGCTGTGCCAAACATATCGGAAGGAAAAAATACAGCTGTGCTGCAAACGCTGGCCGCGTATTGGAGCAGCTGCCGTGCTGTGCAGCTGTTACATACAGACAGCAATCCTTCCGCCAACCGTACCGTTTATACCCTCGTGGGGGAACCCGCTGCTCTGTTGGAAGCGTTGTTTGGATTTATTGATAAAACCACACAACTGCTGGACATGCGCACGCAACACGGAGCGCAACCGCGTATCGGCGCGGTGGATGTATGTCCGCTAATTCCCATCAAAGATATTTCGCTAGAGCAAACGGCTCAACTGGCCCAACAACTGGCGCGCCGCGTCGGCCAAGAATTACAAATCCCGGTTTATTTATATGAAGCGGCGGCCCGTCAAAAAGAGCGAAAAAATTTAGCTTTTATTCGTAGCGGCCAATACGAAAATTTAGCACAAAAATTAACCGCGCTAGCGCCGGATGAAGGACCGGCAGACTGGTCTGCTCGCACACAAAAAACGGGTGCTTGCATTATTGGGGCGCGGCCTTTTTTGATTGCCTTTAATGTTAATTTGAACACCCATGATGTCAAACCAGCCCAAGAAATAGCCGCCCGCATTCGTGAAAGCAACGGCGGGTTGCCCGGCGTAAAAGCAATCGGGTGGTATATGGAAAATTTCAAACGGGCGCAAGTATCGTGCAACATCGTAGATTTTTACCAAGCTCCATTACACTTGGTTTATCAAACCTGTCAACGATACGCAACAAAAATAGGAGTGCAAGCTACCGGTTGCGAACTGGTGGGACTGGTGCCTTTGGAAGCGATATTAGCCGTCGGAAAACACTATGCTTCACAAGAAAAAGAGATACAAACTCTATTGAACATTGCCACGCAAAAATTGAATTTATCTGAGGTAAAACCTTTTAATCCTTCCCAACAGATTTTCGAAATTAAAGCAGGACTGGCTACTTTAGAAAAGTAAACAGAGATAGAAATTTTTCCAGCGGCACATCTTGGGCGCGCACGGTGGCGGGCAGTTGGCTTTGCGTCAAAGCATCTTGCACTTCCGCTTTGTCATACCCGCACAAAGATAGAGAATTAAATAAAGTTTTGCGCCGGTGTTGAAAAGCCGCTTTTATAAAACGAGCAAAGCGCGCATATTCGTGCGGAGGCACTTGCCAATCTGTTTTTTCAAACGTCAGCACCGCGCTTTCCACTTTCGGAGGCGGATTAAAACAAGCCTTCCCTACCTTGAGCAGTAAAGCAGGTTTAGTGCGCACTTGAGTTAAAATAGATAAAGGGCCGTATCCTGTTTGGCCGGCACGTGCCAAGATGCGGTCCGCCTGTTCCTTCTGAAACATAAAAACAGCTCCCGCAAAATACTCCCAAGACAGCACCTTGTCCAAAATATCTGCCGCATCTATATAAGGCAAATTACTCACCACCCAAGTGGGCCGCGCGGGTAATTGTTGTAAATTAAATTGCATAAAGTCAGCCCGCACCAATCGGCCTGCTAGTTGTGGAAAATGTGCTTGCAGATAGCTTTCCATTTCAGGGTCAATTTCTACCGCCGTAAAATAAGGGAAATTCTTTTCAAGCAGTTTCTCGGTCAACGCTCCGCGCCCCGGCCCGATTTCAAGCACGTCCGTAGCCAGAGCAGGTACGGCTTGGATAATTCCGTCAATAATACGCGAATTGATCAAAAAATGTTGACCGTATTTTTTCATGGATTTTCCAAAATTTTCAAATTGCGCGTGGCAATTTTATGATTCGGTTGCAAAGAGAGCACTTGCCGGTAATAGGCCGCGGCTTGTTCATCTGCTGCTAAAATAACCGCCGCCGTGCCTAACCCCAGTAGTGGCAACACGTCTTGCGGATGCTCAGTAGCCGCCTCGGCAAAAATAGCCCGTGCGTCTGCCGCCTGTCCGATTAGCAGGGCCGCCAGCCCCCGTAAAACGGAATATTCCGCATCCGATCCGGCTTCCTCTTGCAAATCGGCCATTATGTCTTCCACGTAACGCAGCCACGTTTTTCCCATAACCCATAACCCCATATCATTGCCTACAATGCGCGGGTCATACACTGCTTTGGGAGTAGTGGTACGATTTTGGGTCAAAGCAGACGGAGACGCATAATCCATTGTGCGCCCTTGCAAGGTCATACTTACTTGATATTTATCGCCGCCTGCTGTAGCGGCGCGGGTCAATTCTTGCGTAAAATTTTCTATTTGCTGGGTGCGGGTGTTTTCATCGGTTGCGTTTAATACAAAGCTGCGTTGGAAAGACATCGGGCTTAACCCGTCTGCGGAACTGCCGGCGGCGCGCAAGCTTTGATAGGCCTCTGCAAATTTGCTGTTTTTATCGCCGGAAGCGGCGGGGGTAGCTACCGGCTGATAATCCAAATTTACTTGTACATTAATATCTTTTGCGGCCGGCACTTTGAGTAAATTCTGCTTAAACTGGTCAATTTGTTTTTGGAAATCGGCGGCGTTCTGTCCGCTGGCGCGATACACGGCATTAAGAGCCAGCCCGTCCGACTTAAACGGGGCAATAGAAAACGCCTCCTCTAATACTTGCCTCGCTTCTTCTCGGCGGCCCAGTCGCGTGAGCAAATAACCATACCGCAGGCGCGCCACAAAATCTCCGGGTTTGGTTTTCACCGCTTTTTTGTAATATTTTAAGGCTTCTTCAGTGCGTTCCTGTTTTTCGTACAGAGCCGCCAGCGCCAGCTGGGCATCTTCATAGCGGGAAAAATACTTCAAAGCTTTGTGATAAGATTCTTCGGCTTGGCTGTCTCGGCCCATTAAGTCATACAGAGCGCCCAACTGATAATGATACAACGGTTCGCGCGGCATAAGTTCCACCGCGCGGCGGTACTCATCCAATGCTTTTTCCCAGTTACGTTGGGCGGCATAGGTGGAGCCCAAATTCATGTGGCTGTCTGCCTTGAGCGGATTAAGTTGGGTGGCTTTAAGAAAATTCTCTTGCGCCTGTGTAATATCGCCTTTCCACCCCCAGGCAATGCCCATCAGCTGGTATCCCATGGCCTCTTGCGGGGCTAAACGCAGCCCTTCGCGGTACTCGCTCATCGCATCGTCTACCTTTCCGCTCCAATATAAGGAAGCGCCGTACAGAAAATGCGGCAAGGCATCGTTCGGGTTTTTAATAATTGCTTTGGCAAATGAATTGGCCGCCGCCTGATAACTGGCCAAAGACATTTCCCCCATCCCGCGCCGCATATCGGAAACGGACTGGTCCAACATAATACGGTCCCAAACGGTTTGGGAATAGTCGGTCTTGATTTCTTTTTTACCGAAGTCAAACGGGAAAAACGCCCATGCGGGCACGGCGGCCCACAAGATAGCACAACACACAACAAATAGGGTATTTTTCCTAATAGACATATGTATATTGTAGCAATAATGAAGGAGAAACCGAACCAGAAAAAGAGGTAATAAATATCCCCGCCTAGCTGGGGTGTCCTGTAAGGTAGACAAAAACCGCCCCGGTATTGCTACCGGGGCGGAAATTAAATACATCTACTCTTATTCTGCGTCAGTTATTACACCTTCTCTTACCTGAATACTTCTTGCTGTTTTGTCTTCTGCAAATCTTCTGTTACAAGGGAGACGGCCCCCGTTTGAAGGTTTAGCAGACAAAGCTCCAGGCTGACAGATTGCATTCAAGTATGCTTTGACGTTCTCCACACTAATGTTCCTGCCGTCCAGGCCACAGGAATATTCGACATCAAATACCGATCTGTAAGCCTTAAAGTAATTACTGCGGTTATGCATATCCATGGACGAATCAGATTTAACTGAATCAGTCGTCAACTCTTGCCAGGTAGCTTTTCTTGTCCAACCCACTGCATCTGCAATCGGTTTTAACGGAGCTCCGCGCCAGATGCCGTTTTCCAGTACTTGCTCATACGGTTTTCGGTCATCTTGCTCTCCTTCAAAAGACGCTCGATCTCCCAACGCTATATGGTTCCAGTTGTAATGCCCATAATGATAAGC
>JAZNEO010000182.1:0-3255 GCA_045588685.1 Candidatus Avelusimicrobium sp.
GCTTTCAACCTTAAGTACAAATTCAGTTTAGTGAGGAAATGTTGGACAAAAAGACCGTACTCGTCGGTTTAAGCGGCGGAGTAGATTCTACTGCCGCGGCTATACTGCTTAAAGAGCAGGGCTACCGTGTCATCGGTGCCACTATGCTCATTTGGGATGATTCCCTGCCTACCCCGAAAGGTGCGCACAATAAAAATGCGTGTCTTTCTCCAGAGAAAAAAGAAGATTTGCAAGAAATTCGCGCCTTGGCAGAAACACTGGGCATTGAGTATTTGACCGTGGACTGCCGTGAAGCCTACCGCCAAGCGGTGCTGGATAATTTCCGCGCGGAATATGCCAGCGGCCGCACGCCCAATCCGTGCATTTGGTGTAACAGCCGTATTAAATTTGGCGTACTCCCGGCAGCGGCGCGCGCGCAAGGCATTGCATTTGATAAATTTGCTACCGGACATTATGCCCGCATCACACAAGATGAAAAAAGCGGTGACTTTTTGCTCAAAACCGCCAAAGACTTATCCCGCGACCAGAGCTATTTTTTGCATCGTTTAACGCAAGAGCAACTAAAAGAAATTTTATTTCCTCTTGGCGAAAAAACCAAGCCGGAAATACGCGAAATTGCGCGGAAAGCGGGATTAGCCGTGGCTGATAAAGAGGATAGCCAAGACTTTTATTGCGGCGACTATAATGATTTATTAAATTTTCCCAATAAGCCCGGCGATTTGGTATTGCAAGACGGCACGGTCATCGGCAAACATACAGGCATTTGGGGTTACACTATCGGCAAACGCAAAGGGCTCGGGCTGAGCGGATATAAAGAGCCCATGTATGTGGTCGGCATTGATGCGCCCAAAAACCAAGTCATTATCGGCCCGAAAGCAGCTTTGTATAAAGATACGTTGCAAGCTACGCACTTGACGTGGACGCGCGGGCACGCCCCGGCAGAGCAATTTGAAGCCCTTGTCAAAATACGCAATTTACATCACGCCGCGCCGGCGCAAATAACGCTAAACAGTGATGGCACTCTAAGCGCCAAATTCAAAGAGCCACAGCTCTCTATTACAGCCGGGCAAAGTGCGGTCTTGTATGATCAAGACATTGTACTAGGCGGCGGGATTATTGTATAATGGCTTTCCTTATTTACATTTACTGGTAAAAGAGCTCTCTGCGGAATTACCGCCTTTTACCCACCAGTCACAAAATAATTGATAGGTGGGAGTGTAATTTTTGCCGCCATTGCATCTGTCTCCTTTGAGTACCCAAGAACCGCTTCCCGTTTTGGTAAAAGTATAAGAAGATCTATAGTCCGCACAGCCGCCGGTAAATTCGAAATAGGTTTTATTAGGCCACCAATACACACTGCAATTTGCAGAAGTGCAAATAATTCTCCAAGTGCCCATTTGTGTGTCACAACTCTCACTTGCACAGGATGTCCATGGCATTTGAACAGCTAATACCTCGCTGATATCACTGCCCAATAAAGTAACTGAAGAATATCCGTTTTCCATAATATAAATTTCTGTAGCACGCATTAAAGAATTTAGCGTATACTGCACTTCCGCAAAGCGTGATTTACGTACCGCTTTTTGATACTGCGGCAGGGCAACAGCTGTTAAAATACCAATGATGAGGACTACCACCAGTAGTTCAATGAGAGTAAAGCCTTGTTTCTTTTTCATATCCATTCTCCTTTTTCTGTTTTCGGAAAACGGACATAAAAAACGGCTGGATAATGCCGGGTCTAAGAGAGAGTCCCAACTATTAAACAGCCGTAGTTCCGTACTAATAAATACGGAACATTCAGCAGAAGACTTTTTAGGGAGCTACCCTGAAAAATCTTCTGCTTAAACAGGCTGTCTTTGGACTCTCTTAGACATTAGGTTTCCCTAATAACTTCCTATCCAGCGATAGGATTCCAAAAACAGATTAAATTGTATGTCAAGAAACTACACTTGACCTTTTCATTATAACAAAAAATAAGTTATAATATATGTACTTGAAGGAAGCACACTTGCTTCTGCTACGCAGCCGCGTAGCGGGGGTTTGTGCGCTAAAAATGGAAAATAACATGTACGCAATCATTGAAACTGGTGGAAAACAGTACTGGGTAAAACCCGGTCAAGATCTGCAGGTGGAAAAGCTGGACGCGGAAGTGGGAGCCACAGTAGAACTCAAAGTTCTCTGGGCCGCTAACGAAGAAGGTACCTCAGCAGATACCAAGGCGTCTCAAAACGCCAAGGTCACCGCTCAAGTGGTCAAACACTTGAGAGGTCCGAAAATCCTGGTCTTTAAACGCAGACCCAAAAAAGGGTATGAAAGAACCCAAGGTCACAGACAGGATTTAACGCAAATTAAAATTACCGACATTGTACTCGGGTAATAGGAGAGAAAACTATGGCACATACAAAAGCACAAGGTTCTTCCTCTAACGGACGCGACAGCCACGGCCAACGCCTGGGTGTCAAACGCTTCGGTTCCCAATTCGTACATGCCGGTGAAATTATCGTCCGCCAAAAAGGCACCAAGTTCTTGCCGGGCACCAATGTAACCCGCGCCAGCGACGACAGCCTTTTTGCCCGCGTGGACGGCATTGTAACCTTTGAATGGGCTTACAGAGGCAAAAAGAAAATTTCCGTCTATCCGCAAGGAACGGAAGCCAAAAAAGCTCCGGTTGCCAAAAAACCGGCCGCTAAAAAAGAAGCCCCCAAGGCTGCGCCGAAAGCAAAAGCTGCCGCTAAAAAACCGGCCGCCAAGAAAGCTCCGGCCAAAGCCAAAAAGACGGAAACCAAATAATCTGTCTAATTAAAAAGCGGCGGGCAACCCCCGCCGCTTTTTTTGACCGGTAGTTGCTATAATATGAAAGATAAAATTTTGCCCGTTAAACAAGATGAGTGGGTCTATACCACCACTAAAAAGGCCGCCCGCACCAAGGCCAAGCGGGCCC
The DNA here is from genome assembly GCA_045588685.1 of Candidatus Avelusimicrobium sp. Classification (GTDB taxonomy): domain Bacteria; phylum Elusimicrobiota; class Elusimicrobia; order Elusimicrobiales; family Elusimicrobiaceae; genus Avelusimicrobium. Next base: position 2,942 of record JAZNEO010000182.1, read on the forward strand.
GTAATAAAGCCAAACGGGCATTGAGTAAAAAACTATTGCAAGAAGAAAATTTAGAAGAGGAATAAATTATGCAGTCGGGAAGCTTCCTAGATCACGTCAAAATCTACATCACCGCTGGTAAAGGCGGCGACGGTTGCATGTCGTTTCGCCGCGAAAAATTTATCGAATTTGGCGGCCCCAACGGCGGATGCGGCGGCAAAGGCGGCGACGTCATTATCCAAGGGGAAAGCAATTTGACTACTTTGCTGGAGCTGGCATACAACCCGCATATTGAGGGCCAAAACGGGGAAAAGGGCGGCACCTACAATAAAACC
>JAZNEO010000183.1:0-13283 GCA_045588685.1 Candidatus Avelusimicrobium sp.
CACAGTCCTACACCCGTACCGCTGTCATACCCGCGCACCAAAATACGCACTATATTCTTTCCTTTGTACATGGGCACAAAGTCAAAGAAACTAGACCGCATGGTACCGGCACTCAAAATATACAAGGTTTCCTGCTCATTATCTGAGATATACTCTCCTTTGCTACCTTCAAAACGCATGGAAAGGACCCGCCCTTGCGGAGATAATTTTAAGGGTACCAATGCCCGCAAGCGGCCAAACTGAGTACGGTCATTTAAACGTGTTTCCATATCTGCAGCGTCGTAGAGATACATCCATTTTATAGCAGACCATTTAGTAGGATCCGTGGGGGTAGAGTATAAATCCTGCGGCGGATTGGATATCATATATTTAGACAAGTTAGCCGGAGAATAGTAATAGGCCGGTTTCTGTTCTGTATTGCCAATTGTGCTATAGGAAACCACTCCGCAATCGGCATAATACCCCAGCTCCGGACCGGATAGATCTAACCCGCGGGAATCTTTTGTCGCTTCTATCATAGATTGCACCGCCAAGTTGATTCCCTTAAACTGGAAATAGACGTCATTATCGGTAATATGGTACGGCTCTGCTTGATGTTGTTCGACTGCTTGTTGCAAAGCGCCTCTAAACACTACCGCTAGCGCACGCAGGGCCTCCGGCTCTTTGATATCTTGCGCTTGGGTAGCCAGTAACGCAGGGATTAAATCCTCTATATTCGTTTGATTGACCAAGCGAATTCCTTTGGAAGAAGGAATCACGAGCAAACTGCCGGTTAATTCTTTATCGCTATAATCAGCGGCAAAAATGTCTTCCGCACGCACATCTTTCACCAAGAGGGTTTTATGCTCCTTGGTAGTTTTCAAAGTAAAAGGCCGCCGAGCAGAAAACTCCACATGTCCGCGAGGATCTTTAATATCCACACTATGCGTTTGCGGGTTAAACTCCAAAATACGCGTTACGTACGAGGGAGATTGCAGGACTTCCCCCAAACGGTCATCCAGTACTTGCATAATACCGGAAGGCATCACGGCAAAACGTTGCAATTCCACAGGATTTTGCCAACGATCTGCATACAAAGCCATTTTGATGGTATCAGAAGGTACGGATACTAATTCTTGCACAATGGGTTGGTCTAAGCGCAAATAAAACAAATAATCTTCCGGCGATTTATTTAATTTTTCTGCAAAATGGGTCAGCTTTTTTAATGCTTTTTTGTTCGTTGGATCTAAACTATACAAAGTGGAGTAGTATTGAAAAGATGCCAAGGGGCGTTTGGTATCCTTTTCTGACAAAACAGCCAATTTTTGCAAAGCCGGATATTGATGAGAGTCATGACTAAGCGCCTGTTGTAAAAACACAGGGGCTAATTGGCGGGAATTCTTATCGGAAGCGGCGATTTGTCCCATCATATACGCAGAGAGCGAAATCAAATACGGATTAGAAGTGTAAATATATTGAAAATCCTTCGCAGCTGCCCGTGCATTTCCTTCGAAGTAATACGCCAAAGCAGTACCGAGCTTAGCCGAAGAAGCATATTCAAAATCTGCCGTTAAATACAACATATCCGCAAAAGACTTCCGTGCTTTTTTATATTTCCCCGCTGCAAACAATGTCCAACCGCGCGTAAGCTCTATGAAAGGATCATCCGGAGATAATTGGGCGGCCCGGTCTATATAAGCTAAAGCTTGTTTTACTTGTCCGCGTTGCAAAGACAAGATGGACAATTCCAAATTTGCTTGTGCGGCGGTAATGGCCAGCGTAGCATTTTCATAGGTTTTGTAGAGGAAAAAACATTCTTCCGGAGTGGACGTTAAACATTTTTCGGCCACACTGCCCAACGGGTCCGGCTCGCTGTAATCCAACGTATTTGCATGGAGGATTTTATCACTCAGTTGCATGTCAATACGGGTAACCAGTGAACTTTTAGAAACCACTCCCGGTCCTGCCCCCTGTGAAGCATCCGACGAAGCATTAGAAGTCTCGGCATAGGTTGCTTCCCCTACTGCCGGTATTTTAGAAGGAACAGACTGTGCTGTTGCAGTAACAGCTAATAAACAAAGGAGCATGGCTCCATAAATGGTATATTTACGCATAAACTCATTATAACAAATTGGCTACTCGGCAACCTGCAAATCACGATCCGATCGGTTGTTATACATCACTTAAAAAGTGACATCCAATACTGCGTTTATTTTTCAAGGCAGCATAGGTAATTAAGAGGGCTGTTTGCGTACCGTTACGCAGATCTAATAATTCTTGATTGAGGGCATAGCCTTTGTAAAAAATATCAATTTCATGATGTAAATGCCGCAAAATTTGTTCCGCTCGGCGTAAATGCGTAGCACTGCGCACAAGCCCCACATAATTCCACATCGTACTTTTTAAGGTAGCCAAATCTTGTTTGATTAAATTCAAATCCGGTTTTTTGTCTTGGCTGATCCATTCTTTTGCAGCAGGCAAACGGAAAGTTTCCTTTTGGATATCCAATGCATCCACCGCCGCACATAAATAGCCGGAACCTACTGCTTCAAGTAAAGAAGTACTGGCCAAGCGGTTAGCTCCGTGATACCCCGTGCAAGCTGTTTCTCCGATAGCATTTAGATTAACGATATTGGTACGTCCCTGCACAGTGGTATAAACGCCCCCGCAAAAATAATGCGCGGCCGGCACCACCGGTACCGGTTGTTTGGTCATATCAATTCCTTCATTTAGACAGGTTTGATAAATTGCGGGGAAACCGTTTTTAATAAAATCAGCCGGCTGATGAGTAATATCTAAATAGACGCAATCGTGGGAAGTTTTCAAGCGTTCCTCTTCAATTGCACGTGCCACAATGTCGCGCGGGGCCAAATCTTTCAGTGGATGATACGCAGCCATAAAGGCCTCTCCGTGCACGTTACGCAATACAGCACCTTCTCCGCGTACGGCCTCGGAAATAAGGAAACTTTTGCCTTTGGCAAACACAGTAGGATGGAACTGCATAAATTCCATATTCATCACACGCGCCCCCACACGGTAGGCCATCGCAATACCGTGGCCGTATGCATGAGCCGCATTGGTAGTGTGACGATATACCTGTCCCACTCCCCCCGTAGCTAAAATGGTTTTTTTGGCCTCAATAGCAGACACTTCCCCGGAAACATTATCCAACACATAGGCCCCAAAACAAGTCAGCGGTGCATATCTGTCCATAATGTTGGTAGAACTATGGGAAAGTGTCAATAAATCAACGGCAGAAGTATTTTCCAAAACGGTAACATTTTTTTCGTTTCGTAAAGCTTTATGAAGGGAAGAAAGCAAGGAATGTCCGGTAGTATCTTTCCAATAAATAATGCGGTTTTTGGTGTGTGCGCCTTCCCGCGTGTAGAGCAAATTGCCCTGCTTATCACGGGAGAAATCCGTATGGAGATCTGTTAGAAAAATTTTTTCTACCGCCTCACAGCCGGCTTTCGATAATTCCCGCACGGCCGTTTCATTACACAAACCGGCAGTAGCCAAACGCACATCTTGCAATAACGCTTCTATATCCAAATTCGGCTCATATACAATACCGCCTTGGGCCAAATCGCTATTGGCGGTATCCCAATCTGCACAACTGAGCAAAACGACCCGTAACCCTTGGTGGGCCGCTTGATAAGCATATACGGAACCGGCAATCCCGGCTCCAATTACTAAACAATCTGTTTGAAGCGTTCGCATACGTATATTATATAAAAAGCCCCGCACCTAATGGCCGGGGCTTTTTAAGCAAAACGGTGCTAATTATAAGGAATTCTCTGTACAAACGGAGCTCTCACAGTTTGTATAGCCCATGGATTTACAAAAATCTTCATTTCCGCGGCATTCATCCCTCTTTAATGAACCGTCCGATTTGGCAGGGCCATTCGCCTCTAAATACACCCGCAAGATGGCCCCGTTCCCAGTGTTAGAACTTGCCTCAATATAATAATCCGTACCATCATGCGAAGGCCCCGCATACGTAAAGTTTTTAGTTTGTTGCACAACACATGCAATATTATTAATTACCTGAGAAATTGTCACATCCAAATTGCACAAATTGTTCGGGAAAGAGCGATTTTCATAATAATATGCATCCGCAGAAGCCGCCAGTGCGTGCACGACTTGCTTTCCTTCATTAAAAGCAGCTCGTTCTATGGATTTGCGGTATCCACCCAATGCCATGGCAGACAAAATAGCTACAATGGCAACAACAGCCATCAATTCCAACAAGGTAAATCCTTTTCTATTATTCATATGCACCTCTTTTTTTAGTATATAGGTTTTTGACTAAAAATTCAAATAATCTTTTGTGAATCCCGCAACGCAACCGGAATATACTATAATGATATCAAATATCCTATGAAATTGATTATTACTCCTCATAATTTAGGGCTTTGGGCGGCCTCTTACATCGTCAAAAATTTTCTGGCTGTGCCGACTTATCCGTTTACGCTAGGTCTTCCTACCGGAAGTACGGTGGAAGAAATGTATGCCGCGCTATGTTCTTTGGCACAGCATAAAAAAATTAATTTTAAACAGATACATACTTTTAATATGGATGAATATGTAGGGCTTTCGGCAGAACATCCACAAAGCTATGCCTATTATATGTGTCAACACTTATTTGACCATATTGATATTCCGCAAGAAAACATTCACTTACTGGACGGGTTAACAACAGATGTTCAAAAAACTTGCCAACAGTACGAAGAAGCTATCTCTCAACAAGGCGGTATTGATTTGTTTTTGGGCGGTGTGGGTAGAAATGGTCATCTGGCCTTTAATGAACCCGGCTCGACCTTAGACAGCCGCACGCGCATGATTTCTTTAACGGATAGCACCCGACAAGCCAACGCTCGATTTTTTAATCATGATCCTGCGCTAGTTCCCCCACATGCCTTAACCGTCGGCATCGGTACCATTTTAGAAGCAAAAGAATTGCTGTTTTTAGCCAGTGGACCGGCCAAGGCATCGGCAGTGGCACGCTTGGCGCAAGGAGATATTACTCCCCAATGGCCCATTACCGCTTTGCACGCACATCATCATGCTATGTTGCTCATTGATCCAACAGCTGCCGAGGAGCTTCCACAAGCTTTGCAAGCGGATTGGCAACGCCACAACCGTCGCCAACCGGACCAAGATTTTTATATAAACTTATAAAGAGGATTTTATGAACCATTTTTTCATTACTAATGTTCATCTGATTACCCCTCAACAGATCTTAACAGACTACGGACTGGAAATAGAAGCCGGTAAAATCAAGGCTGTTTTCCCTATGAAGGATGCTCCGCTGCCTCTGCAACAGCCCATAGTAGACGCACAGGGAGCTTTTGCCGCGCCGGGATTAATCGATACGCATATTCACGGTTTAGCCGGATTTGGAACCGAACAAGGCACTCCGCAAGCCTTGCTCAAAATGTCAAATGCCTTGGCTAAGACAGGAGTGACTGCCTTTTGCCCTACACTCTATTGCGCGCAACCTAGCACATTGGAAAAACTTTTACAACAAATGGCCCCTGCTTTTGGGCAAGAAACCGGCGCCCGTTTATTGGGTTTTCATCTTGAAGGACCTTTTATCTCTCCCGAAAAACCGGGCGTCATGAAACCGCAGGACATTGTGCCCGTAGATGTAAAAGTACTGGAACATTTATATCAAGCATCCGGCAGGCATATTATCAGTATGACCGTGGCCCCGGAACTTGCGCATATAGAAAGTTTGCTTCCTTTCTGCCAAAAGCATCACATCTTACTACAGGCCGGACATACCAATGCTTCCTATGAAAATTTTATGCACGGGGTTTCGTTAGGCATTACCCATACTACTCATTTATTTAATGCCATGACCCCGCTACATCACCGCGCATTAGGTGCCGTGGGAGCTGTACTGTTACATCCGGAAATTTCCGCAGAAATTATTGCCGACGGTGCGCATGTTCACCCGGATTTGGTAGCCAATCTTCGCCGTTTTAAGCCGGTTGAAAACATCGTACTTGTTACCGATGCCCTGCGGCCTACCCTTCAAGAAAATCCCCCCTTTATTGCTAACGGAGAAGAAGTTATCTGGCAAGACGGGGCATGGGTACGCCAAGCTGACGGCGTATTGGCCGGTTCCGGATTAACCATGTTAGAAGGAGTGAAAAATTTAGTTTCGTGGGGATATACTTTACCGCAAGCCATTGCCTGTGCCAGCACACATCCGGCCCGCATTTTAGGACTTGAACAAAAAGGCTCTTTAAGCGTTGGAAAAGATGCCGATATCATATTGTTTGATGATCAATTTCAATGTCACCATGTCTTTCAATCATTTCGTAAATGAAAATTGTAAATATGCTATAATAACGCATATATTTTTAATAAGGAGATAAATCACCGCCCAAACAAGGGCGCTTACAATTTATACTGTTTTTGGAATCCTATGTAGAGTAGGAAGTCTTTGGAAATCCAGAGTCTCATCACGTCCAAAAATAGCTGGTTTAGGCAGAAGGCAGAGAGAAGTCATGAGCTCAATGTCTTCTGCCCAATGTATCTTTATTCATCGGAATAAAGATACTACGGCTGTTTATTGTACGTGACTGTGATGAGACACGGCATAAACAGCCGTTTTTTCATGATTTTTCTGCTCTATGATTTCAAGCGTCACATCAAAGGAGAATTACTCATGAAAAAACAAAAAACCTTGAAGCAGAAATTGACCTACATTCGGCCTCTTGCCCCTGCCTTTGCGACAGATTCCATCCCAATAGCTTTTTCCTCTTCAGATTACTTTGTTCCTTATTTGGCTGTTACTATACGCAGTATCATGGAACATGCTGGGGGAACAGATAAATATGATCTCATTGTCTTCACTAAGGATATTACCCTTAACAACCAAATTATGTTAAAAAAGATGTTGCTTTCATATCCTAATTTTTCTATACGCTTCGTTAATATGTCGTATGTTTTTACAGATTTGCGACTCTATACCCCCGGTCATATATCTATCGAAACCTATTTTCGTCTAATTATCCCATCGTATATGTCAAATTATCCTAAGATCTTATTTCTAGATTCAGATTTATGCATCCTAGAAAATATAGCGCATTTATATCACATCGATATTGGGTCTTACGCCGTAGCGGCCGCCAGAGAATGCCTTATGTCTGCCTTAGTTGGAATACATGGCCCACATACAGCAGCTTATTTAACACACCGATTAGGCCTTAAAAACATAGATGATTATTTCCAGGCAGGGGTCATGATTGTTAATGTCAAAGAATTTATTAAAAACCATTACTGCCAGCAATTACTCAAAATGGTCAACGAATTTAATTACGATATAGTCGACCAAGATGCTCTCAATGAATTATTACAAGATAAAATTTATTGGCTAAGTAATGAGTGGAATTATACTCCTCTGCAAAAACATATGCACGCGGCACATTATTTAGAAAACATGTCCGATTCTATCCGCAAAAGGTATTTGGCTGTTGAAAATCCAAAGATCTTACATTTTGCAGATCGGGAAAAACCATGGTTCTTTCCGATGGAAACCAGGGCTGAAGCATGGTGGGAATATGCACGCAAAACTCCTTATTATGAAGAAATTTTACGCCGAATGGCTATCAAAAATATATCCGTTAGTGATGCTTTATACATTCCCTCGTTTCCGGGTTCTTGGATTTATTATAAAACCTACGTAGATTATGTGCGCTGCAAAATTTTATCGCACATACTATGGGGCAAAAGAAGACGTCACTATCATCACAAAATGCACGCCGTTCGCGCCCGTATCAGCATATGGCGAGAATTACGAAAAAAATTGCAAAATCTATAACGTATAAGACGAGTCGCACCTCTTTTTAGTAAAATAATGGAAAGCGATGCAAAGCCGCCGCTGGTTTAGGCGGCTTTTTTACATTATATATGACAGATATAAACACAACCGATCAATCTAACAACCCCTTTAAGGCAGCCTCCATTTCCAGCCTGCTGATTAAGTTTTCGGCTCCGGCCATAGCGGGGATGTTTGTCAGCGCACTTTACAATATCATTACTCGTGTCTATGTGGGGCAAGAGTTTGGAGCCCCCGGAATTGCCAGTATCACGTTACTGTTTCCGATGGGATTTTTCTTCATGGCTTTTGGCGTATTAATCGGGGTGGGCGCCAATGCGCTTTTTTCTATCCGTTTGGGCGAAAAACAAGAAGAAGAGGCTCGGCTGATTATCGGTAATGCGTTTGTGATGCTTTCGTTAATCAGTTTAACCATTATGACATTATGTTACTTGTTTTTAGACCCTATCTTGCATTTTTTAGGAGCCAATGAAATCACGCTGCCTTATGCCCGGCCTTACATGCAACTTGTTCTTCCGGGATATGCGCTGTTCCACATGGGCGCCGGTATGAATAATTTTATTCGTTCCTGCGGGCATCCTAAAACCGCTATGGCCACCCAATTTATTGGGGCATTTTTGAACTTAACCGTTGCACCTCTGACGATCTTTGTCTGGCATTGGGGAATACGCGGAGCGGCAGCCGCCACCTTGTGCGGACAGATCGTTTCCTTTTTATGGATTATGTTGTTTTTTTGCAATCCGCGTTCTAAGTTTCGCTTGCGTCTACAAGATATGTGCTTGCGCGGCAGTATCATCTGGGCCAGTATGAAGATAGGATTTTCTCAAATGATATTTCAATTGGCATCGAGTGTGCTTAATTTCTTGCTCAATCATGCGTTACTTCGTTACGGAGGAAATGTGGCGGTATCGGCTATGGGAATTGCCGTCAGCGTCAATGCGATTTTCCTAATGCCGCTGATTGGCCTAAGCCAAGGGGCGCAGCCGCTGATCGGATACAACTACGGAGCCAAGAAATTTGCCACGGCTTTCCACACCTTAAAAATGGCTTTACGCTGGGGAACAGGCATTGGATTAGCGGGCTCTGCCTTAGCTCTTTGTTTTGCCCCTTATATTGCACGCATTTTTAATACCACCGACACCGAATTACTCAATATGACTGCTTATGCTATCCGCGTACTCAACATCTTCACACTTTTTGCGGCCTTGCAAATACTGGGCACCAGCTTCTTCCAAGCCATCAACAAACCTGTACAAGCTATGATTTTAAGTTTATCCCGGCAAGTGCTTTTCTTGATCCCTTTAGTGATTATTTTGCCTTTGTTTTTTGGCTTAAACGGCGTGTTTTTTACACCCCCTGTAGCCGATGTATTATCCTGTCTGTTAACTTATTTTATGTTACGCAGACATTTTGTGAAATACAAACAAAATTTCTTCTTCAGTAAAAAGTTTTAAGCTATCTGTCTCCTAGCAAATCAGCCATTTAGTCAATAAAAAATTTGCCCCGTATTTTGTACGGGGCAAACAAGTCACTCAAAATATCTTGTCGTTATTTTATGACTGCTTCTTTTTTAAGAAAATCAAATACCTTGCGTTCGTTCAAAGTAGCCAAGATATGTTCCTTGCGTTCTTCAAAGAACGTGCGGATTTTCTTTTCATCTTCTTTTGTTTTAGCATTAGCGGTTAAGCTCTTATCCAACTCGGCTTGCCAATCTGCTTGCGTGGCTTCCAAGTTTTCCTTGTGGGCAATTGCATGGATAATGTATCCAATACGCAAATCTTTTTCTACCGTCGGGCGGATGCGCTCTTCAAAGCTCTTGCGTTGTTCTGCGGTGAGCTGTTCGGGTTTCATTTGCGTCACATTGCGCACAAAATTATTCAAAGAATGTTCTGTATATTCTTCCACCAAAGTTTGAGGCAAATCAAATTGATTCATTTTAATCAAATGGTCTTCAATTTGATGCACCATATCTCGTTCGGCATTGTCTTTTGCTTCTGCATTTAAACCTTCTCTGACACGGGCTTTTAAAGCTTCCAAGTTATCAAAGCCCATATCTTTGGCAAAAGAATCATCCAACTTAGGCATAATTTTATTTTTAATATCATCTACGGTTACGTGGAAGGACAAGGTGTCATTTCCTTCTTTTACCTCAAAATCTTTTTCATCACCTTTTTTCAGTCCTTTGATATTTTGCGCCAGTTCCGGCATGGTTTGCGGGGCGGACATATCGATTAATTCGCTATCAGCGCTGAGTTTATAATCATCCGTTCCGTTTCTTTTACCGGTGTATTTCACTACCGCATATACTTTGTCATCAATAACAGTGCCTTCAGCCGCACTTTCTAAACGGGCATTGCCTTCTAAAATACGGTTCAAATGGGCGGTTACTTCTTCTTCGGTAGCAGTTTCAGATTTTTTGGTTACCGGAATAGCCTTGTAATCTTTTACTTCAAATTCCGGTGCTACATCTATTGCTAATTCAAATTCAAAATCCTTCCCTTCTGCAAATTGATTAAAATCGGCTTTTGTCAAAGACGGCACCGTAACCGGATTTAATTTGCTTTGATCTAATGCGGCAGAGATAGCACTTTTAATTGCCAAATCCAAGGCACGTTCTTGAATATGTCCGGCAAAATTTTGTTTGACTAAATCCAAAGGTACTTTACCAGCGCGGAAACCTTGCATTTGAGCACGGGATTGCACCTGCACAGCGGCATTTTGAAATGCTTTATTAATCAGGGTCGAAGCGGCCTGTACATTTAACGTAACCCGGCATCCTTCCTTCGATATTTGTTTGGTTTTTACTTCGTCCGCGGCAGCGGTTTTGAAAATGGACATGATACAACACTCCTCGTTATGAAATATATTGGACGGAGAGGGACTTGAACCCTCAAGGGTTTCCCCACATGCTCCTAAGGCATGCGCGTCTGCCAGTTTCGCCATCCGTCCTTGTTAGGTTTTTAAGAAATGGGCCATGTGAGGCTCGAACTCACGACCTTACGCTTAAGAGGCGTCTGCTCTACCAACTGAGCTAATGGCCCGAAATCAAGATAATTTTATTATAGCAAAAAACAGGTTACTAAGGGAAATATCTCTCTTTTCAAGCATTCAGAAAATGACTTGTGTCACCTCCAAAACATACACTCTTTGCACCCAAACAATATGAAGAAAAATAAAATTCTACTTACAAATGCTCTCAATTTAGCTATAATGAGAGAGTACTATTTTATCTTACAAGAGGTATCGCATGAAAAAATGGCTTGTTGTTATGTTGAGTATTACAATGGCTTCTATATCGGGAGCCCAAGGGTTAACTTTTGAATCACTCGGTGATATTGACAGTATTATGGAGGATAATGCGTTCAATGAAATTACGAACCGTTATTCCGCCACACAGCTTTCTTTTTTCCCAGAGCAGGCCACTCGTTTAGGCTTTGATTCCGCCGATAACAAATTAGATGTGCGTACGCCGGAACGCGACTCTCAAGCTTTACGCGCTTTGCGTATCATCCAAGAAGGATTGAACCAAATTAATCGTAAAAAATTATCCGAACAAAAAAAGACTGAATACGATACATTACAAGCCCGCTTGCAATGGGAAATCAAACAAATTTCTCAAAACCGCACAGCATGGGATCCTATCTTGTATGCCCAAGCCTTTGATGCCTTGCAAGATCTGCGTATCAAGACGTTAACTTACCGTGATTTGCAAGACCGCGATTTGACAGAAAGAGTGCATTATTTGTCCGGTGTGGCGGAACAAGCGCAAAAAAATCTGGTTTCTCCCGCTTCATTCTTGGCGCAAATAGCCATGGAAAAAGCCTATTATGCCTACTTATCTTTTGATGAGATTGCCCAATATATTTTATCCCGCGCACAGGACGATGTCAGCCGCAATCAAATACGTACCGATTCTCGCAATGCCAAACAAGCTATTAAATCTATGTTTGATTTATTCAAGAAATTAGCTCAAGAAAATACCGAGCAGGATTTTCGTTTGGGGGATAAAAATTACGAGGCCCGGCTTCAAAATTATTATTTCATTAACCAAAAGCCTAAATCAATGACTAAATTTTTAGCCAAAAATTTCCAGACTGCACAACAAAATTTAACGAAGGCTTTAGCTGCTTTTGATTTACCACCGGCGGCCACGACCCAAGACGTAGTGATAGAAAACATTCAAGTACCAGACGGAGAAACGGCCGAGGCGGTAACAGTATCTGCCATTGATCAACCGGAGCAATTGCCTGCGGCACCTTCTCAACAGCCGGAACCGCCGGTCTCCTTAGGGGCTAAGTTTTATGCCATCAGCAAATTGATTACCGGAGATGTAGCCAATCAGAACTTTATTTCTGCCTTGGCCGCCGAAACAAAAACGTTGAGTCAGGCTTTTGCTCAAGATTTTGTGTTGCCGTTATCCAACGGAACTTTCACGGTCAAAGAAATGCCTACCTATTATAGTTATTTTTATCCGTATCTCTTTGTCCCTCCGTTTGGTACGCAAACTAATCCCAGCTTTGATATGTTCTTACGGCTTCCCAGCGGTAATGAGCTGGCCAAGCAGGAAATCTTAAACCGTGATTTCAATACCCCGGCTCTCAAATTATTAGTTGCCGGACAGCTAATACCGGGCTTGTCTTATCGGTCTGCCTATAACTGGCAAGGGCTATCTGGTTTCCGCAAACTCTATCCCGTACCGACCCTGCGCAATGGTTGGGAAGTTTATTCCCAGCATTTAGCCAATGAACGAGGCTACATTATTACAGATGAAGAACAACTGTTCTTAGCGTGGGCAGACTATTTACGCGCCGCCAGCGCTATTGCAGATTACAGCTTACATAACCGCCAAATGACTTACAGCGAAGCATTGAATTGGTTGACGGAAGAAAATGGCATTGAGAAAACAACTGCCGAAACCATGCTCAAACAAATCGCCGCACAGCCCGGAGAGGCCGTCAGCTATATTTACGGTTATGATGCCCTTAAAAACTTACGCGCCAAATATCAAAAGAAATTGGGCAAAAAATTCCTCTTATCCGATTTCCATGCTAAGTTGATGGCCATTGGGGATATTCCCCCCAATCGTTTGGAAGCGGAAATGGAAAACGCGTATGCGCGGGAAAAGAGTCGTGTTACCCAAGCTCTTACGTCTCCTTTCTATATGAATTAAACGAAACAGTAAATTAGTTTTGAAACCCCCGGCCACGACCGGGGGTTTTTAGTGCCGGCACGCTGGTGAATGTTAATTATAAGTGAAATTTGTTATACTGATTAGGTAGTATTACAATTTATTCTGTTTTTGGAACTGTTCACTAACAGGGGCATTATCTGAAAGGATAATCCCACGCTAATCCAAAAACAGCCGATATCAAGCACAAAATGAACGGACTAATTACCCGCGCGTTTTGTGCTGAATGTTTGCCACTCCACGAGTGGCAAACTACGGCTGTTT
>JAZNEO010000184.1:0-9744 GCA_045588685.1 Candidatus Avelusimicrobium sp.
GATTAAATCTTCACACATATCTCCCGTGACAACATTTCCGGCCATAATCACGCTTTCCGGCCAGGCGGCGCGTACTTTTTTAACATAATTGACTAAATACGAAGAATAACCATTGGCTACATCGATACATATATTATGCACCAAACCGGATTTCATTAGAATAGTCAATTTTTCAAAATCGTCGTCCGATACACCGGAGCTGATAAAAATTAAATCGTTATTGCCATATTGTTGGGCATTTTCTTTTAAAAATTGTAATAATTCTTCGGCCGGATAATGTTTGTGAAGCGCGGTAAAGAGGTGTTGTTTTTGCATTTCACGGGCCATTTCAAAGGTGCCGGTGGTAAACATATTGGCGGCAATAATGCCCGTGCCTTTTACGCTGTAAGAGGACCATTTAAAATGATAGGTGCGGGTTGTTTCTACTTGAGAACGGGAAGCTAACGTAGAACGTTTCGGGCGTAACAACACATCGCAATAGTCTAACTGAATATCATCTTGAATTCGCATAATATCTCCTATATGCTAAAATAACTCGTTAACAGGTCCGCTACATATCATAGCAAATTTGAAGCGAGGTATTGGCAAATTGAAGGGATTAAGTTATAATGAAAAATAGGAAACATATTATTGGGAAGGGGAATTATGCCTCAGAAAAATAGAAAAAAAGGTTTTACCTTGATAGAACTGTTAACAGTTGTGTTAATTATTGGTATTTTATCTGCTATTGCATTGCCGCAATATCGGCGGTCAATAGAAAGAACGCGCGTGGCGGAAGCATTATCCTTGCTACGTGCTGTCTATGACTCTTGCGAGAGAAGAGCATGGGAAAAACAATGGAATTCGTGCGAACAAGCGATTAGCGAAGGGGATATAACATTTCCTAAGTTGGATATTACTGTAAAGGGGACTTACGCAGACGGCGGGCTCACCCTTAATACGGAAAATTTTTCATACAAATTATCAGAAAATAGTGTTGCGGGATTACAAGCCCAAGCCACAAAAGGGAATTATGCAGGAGCTGTAATTACGTTTAATGGACAAACATTTACTTGCCAGCCCGGTTCCTCCGGTGAAGCAGCCAATGCCTGTACAGCTTGGGGCTCTAGTACCTGGAATAAATAAGAGGAAATTATGAATAAAAAAGGATTTACGTTAGTTGAAGTCTTAGTAGTGGTTGTGATCATTGGGATTTTGTCAGCTGTTGCTTTACCGCAATACCGTAAGGTGATGGAAAAAGCTAGTTTTACCAAAGCGGAGGTCATGGCGAAGTCTATGTATGATTCTTGCGAGCGTATGGTAGCTGAGTGGGGAGTGGATGAATGGGGAGATATTAATTCTAGTGCCCGTAAATTAGCCCGCTTGGATATCGGCGAAAATAGTTTATTGCCTGCCGGTTTTGCCATATCCGAGGAAACGATTACCGGAGCCGGATTTATCTATACGTTGCGTAATTCTGGGGCATGTTATGTGACTATTACGAAGCCGTCCGGAGATGCCTATGCGGGTGTTTCAGTCGGATATGATGGGTCTTCTTTTTCTTGTAGTGGCAATGCGACAGCTTGTAATGTATATGGTTTGGACTAAGGAGTATATATGAAAAGTAATAAAAAAGGTTTTACTCTAATTGAGATTCTGGTAGCTGTTTTAATTATGATCATTTTGGTCACAATGGCGGTGCCGATGTATGAGCGAGCTATTGAAAAATCCCGTGTGGCAGAAGTAAGAACTACCTTGAAACGACTTGGGGATTCCAAGTTGCGGATTATGGATCAGATGAATATTTCCGATTTGGCTACGGCTTTTGCGGTAGGGTGTACTTTTGAGTGGAATCTATTAGATGTCGACAGACCTTCCTCTACAGATTTTACCTATTCGTTGTATCCGGAGAACTATCCCAATGCTGTTTGTGCTGTCCGTGCGAAAGGAGAATATCAGGGCACTGTCTTTTTGTATTTAGGAGATACTGCCGCGGATTATTGTACTTGTTCTACTGCGCACAGTAGCGGTACCGTATGCTATGACTATTGCAACGGCAGTACGAAGGTGTTTTGCGGCGGTGCACACTGTGAAGAATATGGCATGGATAATTTCTCGGTCGGAACGTGTAATACAAATAATTAGTAAGAATTTTTATTGTCGACAGAGCAATTCTTCAGATAGACATCTTGCAGTAAATCGTAAATCGGCGCCGGAGCTATTTCTGGTGCCGATTTTCCTTCGTAAGTTTGGCAAACATTAGCTTTATAGTTTAATAACAATTGCACAATCGTTGGATTTTTGAGTTCTGTGACAGCATAATAAAGTGCATCAGTTTTCCATTGAGTTTGCAAATTAGGGTTAGCTCCTCTTTTCAATAAATATTTTATGAGCGTTTCCCGGTCTTTTTCTATTTTGAAATCGGCCAGTATTGCCATGATGAGGGCAGTGGCTTTTGTGTCTGTGAGATGATTGATGTCAGCGCCTGCTCGCACCAAGCGAGCCGCTGATTCCGCATGTCCGTCTCGCACGGCAATAAACAGGGGTGTCCATCGGCGGCTGTTTTCTATGTTTACGTCCAATCTTTGATTGATTAAATAAGAAATTAATTTTTCATTGCCACTGGAGGAGGCGGCTTGTAATGGATCAAAATCCATATTTTCGTAATGACGAGCCGGGTCGTTAAAATAAAGCACATAGTTCAGAGGCGCTCCCTCTTCCAAAAGATTTTTTACGCCGATTAAATCTCCTTCGTAGGCGGCTATAATAAGATCTTCTGCCCATTGTGCTTGTTGCGCTTTATGATAGCTAACCGCTAATACGGAGACTGTAATCAGCAAGAAAAAAACAATCATTTTCTTCATATGCTTATTGTAGCAAAATATGTAAGTTGAATTTTTCTGTTTCTCACGTATGCTATTAAAAATATAGCAAAAGGAGGTGCGTTATGAACAAACATGCCTTTACGTTAATTGAGTTATTAGTGGTGGTATTAATTATCGGTATTTTATCTGCCATTGCCTTGCCGCAATACAATAAGGCGGTAAAAAAAGCACGTACGGCTCAAGGCTTAGTGATGGCGCGCAGTATGCGTGATAAAGTGGCCGCGTGGAAAATGGCTAACGATGCAATGCCGAACCTACTGGAGTTTGCGGAGCTGCTGGATTTTCCAAATAAATCTTGTGATAGTTCGGCCTGTAAAGCGCAAAACAAACCCAGCGGATCTTGTACCTGTACGGTGGGGGACTATGCGGTATTGTACAAAATTACCAGTACCACCAAGCATATGGCATATTTTATGTATGCGCCAAACGGGCTGTCTAATGAGCAAGATGCAATAGGAAGTGGTTTTTATGTCAATACGGCGGATGGAGATAGAATACAAATGGCCTGTGTGGCGGATAAAAATTCTTCAGAGGCTCTTGCTACCTGCAAAATGTACTCTAAGACTCGTTTAGTCAATAACGACGGTTTAGACTGGTATAGCATGGAATAACAAGGAACAGTACCTTTGCTACACAAAAGAAACCCCCACTCTAAAAGCGGGGGTTTCTTTGTGAGTACTTAAACTTATTTAATCACTTTTTCGTTGGGCTCGATAGCCGCGAGTTGTTTGTACAAATCGCGTCTATTGAGATATAAGAAAGCCCCTTCTTGCTAGGCAATCGGGGGCTTTCAATGCTTGAGATATAGATTTATTTCAAGACTTTTTCATTCGGCTCGATAGCCGCGAGTTGTTTGTACAAATCGCGTCTCCAAGCATATTCGCTTTCGGCGCGTTTAATTAACTCTTGGGCTAAAGCCGGGTTATCACGCATTAAGCCTTTGAAGCGGTTTTCTCCGCTCATATAATCAGCCAGCGGCAAGGTGGGGGCTCCTAACGGAGAATCCACGTGCAGCGGGTTTTTGCCTTCGTAGCGCATTTCCGGGTTGAAGCGGTACAAGATCCAGCGTCCCGCCTGTACGGCGCGTTTGGCTTCTCCCATACCTTTGGCCATATCAATACCGTGGGCAATACAGTGAGAGTACGCAATGACCAAGGCCGGGCCGTCATAGGCATCGGCTTCAGCGAAGGCTTGGATGGCTTGGTTCATATTGGCACCCATAGCAACTTGCGCTACATAGATGTTTCCGTAGGTCATGGCAATCATGCCGAGGTCTTTCTTCGGCATAGTTTTGCCGCCCGCGGCGAACAAGGCTTTGGCGCCCAACGGAGTGGCTTTAGACATTTGACCGCCGGTGTTGGAATATACTTCGGTATCTAACACCAAAATTTTGATGTTTTTGCCGGAAGCTAACACGTGGTCCAAACCGCCGTATCCGATATCATAGGCCCATCCGTCTCCGCCCAAAATCCAGACGGATTTGCGGATTAGGTAATCCGCAAAGCTCAAGAGGCGTTTGCCTTTTTCGCAATCAGTTTTGGCTAAGATATCTTTTAAAGCAGCCACATTCTTGCGTTGATCTTCCACTTCGGCATCCGTTTTTTGTGCATTGTTTAAAAGTGCATCTACCAAAGCCGCATGGTCCTTTAAGCAACCTTCTTTGGTTTCTTTCAAGAGGGCAATAGCATCTTTGGTCAATTGGTCATACGCCACGCGGATACCCAAGCCGAATTCGGCGTTATCTTCAAATAAGGAGTTAGACCAGGCAGGGCCTTTTCCGTCTTCACGGGTGCAATACGGTGTGGTGGGCAAGTTACCGCCATAAATGGAGGAACAACCCGTTGCGTTGGCTACCGCTAAGCGGTCTCCGAATAATTGGGTCAAGAGTTTTACATACGGAGTTTCACCGCAGCCTGCACAGGCACCGGAGAACTCAAACAACGGTTTTCTCATTTGAGAACCTTTGACAGATTCTTTTTTGGTTTTTACGTCGGCTTGTTTGAGGCCCAAGAAGAAAGCAAAATTATCAATTTCATTATCGCGTACTTCGAGTTGATGTACCATATTGATGGCTTTCTTTTCCGGGTTGGTTTTGTTCTTAGCCGGGCAGTTAAAGATACAGGCACCGCAACCGGTGCAGTCTTCTACCGCTACTTGTACGGTAAATTTCTTACCGGCCAAGTCGGCTTTACCGTCGGCAGATTTAAATGTTTTGGGAGCGTTTTTCAGCTCATCTGCTTCGTAGGCTTTAATGCGGATCGCTGCGTGCGGGCAGACCATGGAGCAGAAACCGCATTGAATACAAGTTTCCGGATCCCAGGCCGGTACTTGAATGGCGATATTGCGTTTTTCGTATTGGGTGGTACCCGTGGGGAAAACGCCGCCTTCCGGCATCTTAGAGGTTGGCAAGCTATCGCCGCGTCCGGCAATCATTTCTCCTAGTACATCTTTTACAAAAGCAGGAGCATCAGCCGGTACAGGAGCCTTGGTGTGTTTGGTAGAGGTTACTTTAGCCGGATATTTGACTTCGTGTAATCCTGCCAAAGCGGCATCAACGGCTTTATAGTTTTTCTGTACGATTTCTTCGCCTTTTTTGGAATAAGTCTTTTCAATGGCATGCTTAATGTCAGCAATGGCTTTTTCCGTCGGGATTACACCGGCGATACCGAAGAATGCCGTTTGCATGATGGTGTTGGTGCGGCTACCCATGCCGGTGGCCAAAGCAATATCGGAAGCATCGATGGTATAAACCTTGAGCTTTTTGTCGATAATTTGCTTTTGTACTTCGGCAGTTAAATGATTCCAAATTTCATCGGCAGCATACGGAGCGTTAATGAGCACCGTAGCGCCTTCTTTGGCTTTGCCGAGCACATCGTACTTGTCCAAGAAATCAAACATGTGTACGCCGATAAAATCAGCCGCTTGAATTAAGTACGGAGCGCGGATGTAATTCTTACCAAAGCGGATGTGAGAAGTGGTCATAGAGCCGGATTTTTTGGAGTCATAGACGAAGTAGCCTTGTGCAAAAAATCCGTTGGCGCTGATGATCTTCATGGTGTTTTTGTTGGCACCAACGGTACCGTCAGAGCCTAAACCGAAGAACATAGCTTCAAACACATCTTCGTGAGTATTGCCTTGTAAAGTGGTGGCCGGCAAAGATTTATGGGTCAAATCGTCTACGATTCCGACGGTAAAATCTTTTTTCGGTTCTTTCAGGGCCAGATTGTCATAAACGGCTTTTACGTCGGCCGGTGTGAAATCTTTAGAACCGATACCATAGCGTCCGCCAATAATAAGCGGGGTGGCTGCAAATTTGGCTTTTGCTTCATCGGTCAAGAAAGCCGCGCAGACATCTTGGAACAACGGCTCGCCCAAGGACCCCGGTTCTTTGGTGCGGTCCAAGACAGCCACTTTTTTAACGGTATTAGGAATGACACGGATGAAATCGGCAATAGAGAAGGGGCGGAACAATTTTACTTTGAGTACGCCCACTTTTTGGCCTTTCATGGCTTCGGCGGCAATTTGAGCTACGTCCGCGCCGGAGCCCATGACTACGATCAAGCGTTCTGCATCGGCATCGCCGACATATTGGAACAAATCGTATTTGCGGCCTGTCAATTTTTCAAATTCGGCCATTTTTTCTTTTACGATTTCCGGTACGGCATTGTAAAATTTATTCACGGCTTCGCGTTCTTGGAAATACACATCCGGGTTGGCGGCGGTACCGCGTACGGTCGGATGTTCCGGATTTAAGCCGCGGCCTTTATGCTGGGCGATTAATTTTGCGTCCATCATGCTGGCCATTTGTTCTTTGGTTAAAGGTTCGACCATGTTTAATTCGTGGCTGGTGCGGAAACCGTCAAAGAAATGCACAAACGGTACACGGGCTTTGAGCGTAGCAGATTGAGCAATTAAAGCCATATCCATAGCTTCTTGCGGATTGTCAGAGCACAACATCGCCCAACCGGTTTGGCGTACGGACATAATGTCTGAGTGGTCTCCAAAAATGGACAAAGCCGTGGTGGCTAATGCACGGGCAGACACGTGAAATACGGTGGGGGTCAATTCACCCGCGATTTTGTACATATTCGGGATCATCAAGAGTAAACCTTGAGAAGCGGTAAAAGTGGTGGTCAAAGCACCGGCAGTTAATGCACCATGTACGGCACCGGAAGCACCGCCTTCGGATTGCATTTCCGTAACAACGGGTACATTGCCCCAGATGTTGGTCTCGCCTTTGGCGCTTTTCGCATCGCAGATTTCACCCATCGTAGAAGACGGAGTAATGGGGTAAATAGCGATGACTTCATTGGTGGCGTGTGCGACGTGTGAAACGGCCGCATTACCATCCATCGCGACTAATTTAGCCATAGAGTAAATCTCCTTAATTTTGTGGTTTTTAAAACGATTTCCGTCTGCCGTAAAGCAGCCAGATAACAGACTACCTATATATTGTATAATTTTACCCTTTTTGACGCAAATAGAAAGTGCGGATAGAGTTGTCTCGCAACAACGTTATACCCCGCATAAAAACCTTGCGGGGTGACAAGGATTAAATAAATGTCATCCCCGAAATTTGTAATCGGGGGGGATATCCTCTTTTTTTGGCTGTTTTTTGGTCGAGAAATAAAAAAGGCTTGACTTGTTTTTTTTTTTGCTACGATTTTCTTATGCGCTGAAGTGTTGAAGACACTTTTGTTGTTTACGCGCAATTTAGCGGTGTTTTTGCGCCGTTAAAGCATGGTTTAATTTTCGAGGAGAACACATGAAAAAACATATAAAAACAAGTCGTTTCCTATATAACAGCCCTTGTCATCCCCGAAATAGCGGTCCGCAGGACTCGGGGATCTCAACCTTATTGAAAAGGTGGATGAGATTCCCGATTACGGCCTTCGGGAATGACAGTATAGTACGAGGTTTTACCCTAGTTGAATTACTAGTCGTTGTACTGATTATCGGTGTTTTATCCGCCATTGCCATCCCCATGTATCAGGGGGCGATTGACAAAAGCCGCTGGAGCACTTTACTGGCCCCGGCCAAAGCATTACAAACCGCCCAAACGGCCGCCTTTATGGAAAACGGAGCATACGCAGAGGATATGAGTGCGTTAGTCTTGTCTTTGCCCGGAGAAGCGCAAGATAATAAATATATTATGCCGGATGCCGAGTATAGTATAGACACCAAAACTGCCAGCCAAAGTACCATTACCGGACAATTAGATACGTTGCCGAATGTAAGACTTTCTATGGCACTTAAAAACCCGGACAGTTATTTGTTTTGCGAAGCCAAAAGCGGAGATGCACGGGCCGAGCGCTTATGTAAAAATTTACTAGCCGGACAAAAGGCAGGCAGTAAAAACGGCTATGATAAATATTTGTTAGATTATCCGGGTCCGTGTACATGGGCTAATAGCACCGGGCAATGTTACACCAGCGAAGAAGCCCGCTGTACGGCACTTGGTATGCCGTATGCAAATGGAGTGTGTGGGTATAGTGATTGGCAAGTGTCCTCTACTACAGAAATTAATGAAGGAGGGGTATGCACCGCCACCGAAGCTGGCTGTGACTATGTAATAGTTAATGACGGTGGTGTTTGTGAGGCACTAAGTGGGAAAGGTGGATGCTATAAGGCTGTTATTAATGATGGCGGTATTTGTAAAGGTCATGGTTCAGATGACGGATGTTATTTTTCCATTGTTAATAAAGGCGGTATTTGCGAAGCCAGTGGATTATGGGGATGTGAAGGCGCGACTATTAATACTGGCGGAATTTGTATAGGTGAAGTTTTATCAGGATGCAGATTCTTAAAGGTTAATGGCGGGAAGTGTATTGCAAAAACATCGGGTGCTTGTGGAGGAAGCACCTATACCAACGGCGGATGTTGTGAAGATTATGGGAAAGGATACTGTCCGGCAGAACACAGATGCAATTAAACAGGGGTTAAATCTCCGTCCGGAATGTATTATTTGACTGGTTCCAGCCAGCGTTTGTAGCCGTCGGCTTTGACTACTTTGGCTTTGAAAATAGAGCCCGCCTTGACAGGGCGCGTAAATGTCACTTGTCCGTCAATATCCGGCGCATCTTTATAGGTGCGCCCAAATGTTTCGCCGTCGGCAATCGCTTCCAGCGTGGTGCCTAGCAAACGTTTGTTAATACGGTCAATAACGCGGCTTTGCACTTCTTCCAGCCGTTGGTGGCGTTCTTGTTTGAGCGTTTGTGGCACTTGGTCGGGCAACTCATACGCCGCTGTACCCGCTTCCCTAAAATATTCAAAGACGCCCAAATTATCAAATTCATATTCGTTGGTAAAGGCCAACAATTCTTGAAAATCCTGTTCCGTTTCTCCCGGAAACCCTACAATAAAATTGGTGCGCAAAGACACATCCGGCACCCGTTTTTTCAGCATATCTAAGGTCCGGCGGATTTGGGCCCCGTCACAGTGGCGGTTCATGCGTTTGAGTACGGGGTCGGCAATATGCTGTAAGGGAATATCTACATAATGAAAAATGCGCGGCGTGCTGGCCATTAAATCAGCCAGTTGCGGGGTAACCCGGTGTGGGTATCCGTACATAATGCGCAGGCGTTTGATGCGGCGGTTTTGCAAGAGTTTTTCCAGTAGTTCGGTAAATTGCGGTTTGCCATATAAATCTTGTCCGTACGAGGTGGTGTCTTGTGCAATCAGAGAAATTTCTTTGACTCCGTTTTGCGCCATTAAATCCGCTTCGCGCAGTACTTCCTTTATGGGTTTAGAACGGTAAGCACCGCGTAAAAAAGGAATCGTACAATAGGCACATCGATTATTGCAGCCGTCGGCAATTTTTAGATAGGCCGTATGCGGAGCGGTCAGACTCATTTTGTATTGCGGCAAATATAAACTTTTA
>JAZNEO010000185.1:0-2322 GCA_045588685.1 Candidatus Avelusimicrobium sp.
CCGGAGTAGCGGATATTAAAAAAGTTATTGCCGAAGCCAAAGAGCGCGCCCGCACGCCCACCTTTGAAGAGCGCCGCACTTTGCTGATTTTAGACGAAATACACCATTTCAATAAAACACAACAAGATGTATTACTCCCCAGTGTGGAACGGGGCGATATTATTTTGATTGGTATCACCACCGAAAATCCTTATTTTTATATTAATAATGCCCTGCTGTCTCGCTTTTCGGTATTTGAATTTAAACCGTTGGCAGACAAAGATTTGCACAAAATTCTCAGCC
This sequence comes from Candidatus Avelusimicrobium sp., assembly GCA_045588685.1. Classification (GTDB taxonomy): domain Bacteria; phylum Elusimicrobiota; class Elusimicrobia; order Elusimicrobiales; family Elusimicrobiaceae; genus Avelusimicrobium. Next base: position 283 of record JAZNEO010000185.1, read on the forward strand.
GCGCCGCCGCGACCGAAAAAGTGCAACTCTCTGATGAGGCGGCAGACTATTTTATTACGCAGGCCAACGGAGACGGGCGCAAGATTTTAAACGCACTTGAAATTGCCGTACTTACGACCGAACCGGATGCCAACGGGATCAAACAAGTAGACCTAAAAACCGCGCAGGAATGTATCCAAAAGCGTCATTTAAATTATGACAAAAAAGGCGATGAACACTATGATATTATTTCGGCCTTTATTAAATCCATGCGCGGCTCAGACCCGGATGCTACCGTCTACTGGCTAGCCCGTATGCTCGAAAGCGGCGAAGACCCGCGCTTTATCGCGCGGCGCATTTTGATTTGTGCCAGTGAAGATGTGGGCCTTGCCGAACCGGCCGCTATTATGATTGCACAAGCGGCCTTTCAAGCCGCTGAGGAACTTGGCATGCCGGAAGTGCGCATTCCGCTGGCTCACGCGGCCATTTACGTGGCGTGTTGCCCAAAAAGCAATTCTGCTTATTTGGCAGTTGATGCGGCTTTGCAGGAAGTGCGCGAAGGCAAATTGCGCCGCGTACCGGATCATTTACGCTCCGGCGGTAAAAACCGCGGTTATAAATATGCGCACGATTTTCCCCATCATTATGTGAAACAATTATATATGCCAGACCCGGTGAAATTTTTTAATCCTACCACGCAAGGCAAAGAAGCCGCGCTGATCGAGCGGCTCAAAAAAATCAAAGGAGAATAAATGGAACCCGAAGCCCCCTTTCGCGGTCAAGTATTTACGGTTTCTGCCATCACATTAGCCATTAAACAAATGATGGAAGGTGTGTTTCGCGGCGTGTTTGTGGAAGGGGAAGTGAGCGGACTGCGCGAGCCGCAAAGCGGACATATCTATTTTGATTTAAAAGATAAGGATAGCTTGCTTTCGGCGGTGATGTTCAAATGGCACGCGCGCAAAGGCGGGCAACTTTTGCAAGACGGACTGCAGGTGCGCGTATTCGGGGATTTAACTTGCTACGGTAAAATGGGACGCTACCAAATTTCCGTTACCAGTGTGGAAATTTTGCACCAAGGTAATTTATATTTGGAATTTGAAAAATTAAAAAAGAAATTGGAAGCCGAAGGACTTTTTGCTCCGGAACATAAACGCGAAATCCCCGCTTTTCCGCGCCGTATCGGCGTGGTAACTTCCCCCACCGGTGCGGCTATACGCGATATTTTATCGGTATTATATCGGCGTAATCCGCATTTGGAAGTGGTGCTCGCTCCGGCGCTGGTGCAAGGGCCCGGTGCCGCGGCCGAAATTGCCCAAGCGATTGAAGATTTAAATCGTTTAACTCCGGCTTTAGATGTACTGCTTGTGGGGCGCGGGGGCGGCAGTATGGAAGATTTATTGGCATTTAATGAAGAGCCCGTTGCGCGTGCTATTTACCACAGCAAAATACCGGTTATCTCCTGCGTAGGGCACGAAATTGATTACACGATTGCCGATTTTGTGGCCGATTTACGCGCTCCTACCCCTTCTGCCGCGGCGGAACTGGTGGTGCAAAATGCAGACGGAGTAGCACAACATATTGCGCAGTTACAAAAACGGCTGTTTCAATCGGTTTCCCTTTTTTATGAACGGGCCAAAAGCCGCGTAGAACTGGTGGTCAACAGCCGTATTTTTAAACAACCCGAACTACTCACGCAAGAAAAAGAACAACAACTAGATGATTTACAACTGCGCTTAGAAACGGCCTTTGAAAAGCGCCTGGCAGACACAGCACACCGTTTAGAGTTACTGGCCCAAAAACTACAGGCGCTTAGTCCGTTTGCGGTTTTGGGGCGCGGCTACAGTATTACACGGGATAAAGACGGGAACGTCATTTCCCATGTAGGTCAAACGGCTCCCCAAGAAATGATTTTTGTACAAGTGAAAGACGGGATGATACAAGCGGAGGTCAAATGAAAAACACATTTGAAAACAAATTGAAACGATTAGAAGAAATCGTGGCTAAATTAGAAGAAGAACAAACCGATTTAGACAACTCTGTTAAATTGTTTGAAGAAGG
>JAZNEO010000186.1:0-4098 GCA_045588685.1 Candidatus Avelusimicrobium sp.
CCTTAATTGAAGCTATGATTTTGGTGTTTTTGGTGGTGTATCTGTTCTTGCACGATTGGCGGGCCACTTTGATTCCGTGCTTGGCAGTACCTGTTTCTATTGTGGGTGCTTTTGCGGGAATGATGTTGCTGGGATTTTCTATCAATACTCTTACGCTATTCGGACTAGTGTTGGCGATTGGTATCGTGGTAGACGATGCTATCGTGGTTATTGAAAACGTAGAGCGTATTATGCACGAGGAACATTTGCCTGTCAAAGAAGCCACTATCAAAGCCATGGACGAAGTAACCGGTCCGGTCGTGGCCATTGTGCTGGTGTTGTGTTCCGTGTTTGTGCCGGTGGCATTTATGGGTGGTTTTACCGGAGTGATGTATCAGCAATTTGCTATCACAATTGCTGTGTCTGTTGTCATTTCCGGTTTAGTAGCCCTTACACTGACGCCTGCTTTGTGTGCGTTACTGCTTAAACAAATGAAACCCAAAACAAGCGGTTTCTTCTTTCGTTTTGATAATTGGTTTGAGAAAGTCACTGAAAAATATACAGGAGTGGCGGCATTCTTTATTCGTCGGCTTCCGGTAGCTTTACTAAGCGTGTTACTTATCTGGGGAGCGGCTGCGGGCCTTTTCAAATTGGTGCCGGGCGGATTGTTACCCGATGAAGACCAAGGGATGCTCATGGTGGCTACGATGTTAGATCCCTCCAGTGCGCTCAACCGTACTGAAGTGGTGGCTAAACAATTAGAAAAGATCATTGAAGAACAACCTGCCGTACAGGAAGAATTTACATTTGCCGGTTATGATATGCTTAGCAGTACTATGAAAAGCAGTGCCGTTGCCTCCTTCGTAGCATTGAAACCCTGGAAGGAACGCAAAACAGAAGCCTTATCTTCCTTTGGTACGGTGGCGGCAATCGGCAAAATGGGGACGGGACAAATTCACGGAGCTGTTGTCATGCCGTTTAACCCTCCGCCAGTAATGGGGATGAGTACGACAGGTGGTTTGGAAGGATATATTCAAAATCGTGCCGGAAGCGGTAGCGCGGCCTTATCATCTAAAGTAAGTGAATTTATTGCGTCCGCTAAAAAGAGACCGGAATTAGCAGATGTAAGTACTACATTCTCGGCGGCTACTCCGCAGTATGATTTGAAGGTAGACGAAATTAAAGCAATGGCGATGAATGTATCTCTATCGGAACTCTACAACACGATTCAGGGAACCTTCGGCACAGCATATGTAAATGACTTTACAAAATTCAGCCGTAGTTTTAAGGTTATGATGCAAGCAGAAGGGGATTTCCGCGCGCGGCCGGAACAGTTGGGAGAGATTTATGTCCGTTCGCAGGCGGGGGATATGATCCCGTTAGCGGCTTTTATTACCTTGACTCCCACTTTAGGACCTAACATGGTGGAACGTTTCAATGCTTTCCCGGCGGCCAAAATAATGGCTACGCCTGCCAGCGGATACAGCTCCGGTCAGGCCATTGCCGCTATGGAAGCTACGGCTAAAGAAACCTTGGGAGAAGATTTTACCCTTTCGTGGACGGGTACTACCTATCAAGAAACTATTAGCGGTAGCTCCTCAACGATGGCGCTTTTGCTGGGGATGTTGGTGGTATTCTTGATTTTGGCGGCCCAATATGAAAAATGGGGCCTTCCGTTTGCAGTCATTTTGGCTGTTCCGTTTGGTATGTTTGGGGCCTTGTTGGGTACGTGGATACGCGGACTGGATAATGATATTTACTTCCAAATCGCTTTGGTGGCCTTGGTAGGATTGGCCGCTAAAAATGCTATTTTGATTGTAGAATTTGCGGTGATGATTAAAGAACAAGGGGCCAGTGCCTATGATGCGGCGGTGCAGGCTATTCGCTTGCGTTTTAGGCCTATTGTAATGACCTCACTGGCTTTTATTTTAGGGTGTGTGCCATTGGCCATCAGTACCGGAGCCGGTGCGGCCAGCCGTCATGCTATCGGAACGGCCGTGGTGTTTGGTATGTTAGCCGCGACGGTAATTGCGCCTATGTTTGTACCGGTATTTTTCTACATTATTTCCGGTGGTCGTAAAGAGAAGATCCCTACTAAGGAAGAATCGGCCCAAGAGAAGGAGGAAATAGTACATGACATTTAGAAAATGTATAGCCATAGCGGCGGGTACTTTGTGGCTTAGCGGTTGTATGCTGGGGCCGAATTATAAACGGCCAGAGTTAGATTTACCCACCCAAAATAGTGGCGAAAATTTTAGCGTGTTTCAAAATTATCAATGGTGGGAAATGTTTGAAGATGCCGATTTGAACCGTTTGGAAAAACAAGCCTTACAATATAACCGGGATTTGCGCCAAGCCATTGCCCGCGTGGAACAAGCCCGTGCCGGAGTGACTAGTGCGGTGGCAGATCAGCTGCCGGCAATCGGCTTGCAGGCAGGTAGCGGCAGAGCCGGCAATTATTATGGTTCCGGCCAGACGGCTAGTACTGCTACGGTGGTGGCCTCTTTTGAACTGGACTTGTGGGGAAAATACCGTCGCTTAAGTGAAGCGGCCAAAGCCGATTTGCTCTCTACCATGACGGCCAAAGACACGGTGCTCTTATCTTTGACGGCTGAAGTGGCAACCGCTTATTTCACGCTGCGGATGTTGGATGCTCAACTGGAAATTGCCAACAAAACATTAGAAACCCGATTGGAAAGTGTGCGTATTTACAATAGCCGCTATGAGGCAGGCGTGATTGCGGAAGTGGATTTGCGCCGCGTGGAAGCCGATATGTACACGGTGGCGGCTTCTGCCAAGGAATTGGAATTGCAAGTCAGCCAAGCGGAAACTGCTCTAGCGGTATTAGTGGGGGACAGCCCGCGGGAAATTATGGAAAGCGATAAGACCCGCAGCGGGCACTTGCGTGACGCAGTTGTGGTGCCGGAAGTGCCGCAAGGGTTGCCGTCCCAATTTTTAGCCAACCGCCCCGATGTGCGAAGTGCCGAAGGCCAATTAATTGCCGCCAATGCCCGTATCGGCGCGGCGCGTGCGGCCTATTTCCCGGATATTTCTTTGACCGGTGCGGCCGGATATGCCAGCAATGATTTGAGACAATTATTCCGCGGTACTACCGGCATATGGGCAATAGGTGCTTCTGCCATGCAACCTGTTTTTTACGGAGGCAAAGTAATAGCGCAAAACCGTGCCGCTAAGGCAAAATATGAAGAGATGCTCGCGGCGTATGAAAAAGCAGTGCAGGTCGCCTTTAAAGAAGCGTTAGATGCCCTCAATGCCAACCGAATTAATCGCGAGACATTTGATGTTCGTTTGAAACAAACGCAGGCCTTGCGTCGCAGTTATGAACTGACTAAAAAACAGGAAGATGCAGGCTTGATTGGTACCATGGAATTATTAGACGTGGAACGCAATCTGTTACAAGCAGAAATGTCTTTGGCACAGGCACGCCAAGCCGAGCTGGTGGGACTAGTCAATTTATCCAAAGCATTGGGCGGCGGTTGGGATGAAAAATGCGGTTTCGGGCCATTTGAAGAACAACTTCGCCAAGAGCAAGAAGCGGCTAACAACAACACAGCTGCCACGGCAAGCCAACCTGCTCCGGAAACTGCAACACCGCAAGAGACGGTGACTTCGCAAGAAACGGTAACGCCGCAAGAAACGACGACTTCGCCGGAAACCTCAGAACAAAAATAAGATTAAATTATTTTTATAACAGCGCGACATAATATATGTTGCGCTGTTTTTTGTTTCCTTTCTGGCCGTTTTTTCGTTGCCTCCACCGCCGTCATCCCCGAAACTCTCCCGATGTCATCCCCGAAATTTGTAATCGGGGATCTCGTCCTTATAAACAAGAAAGCGGCTGAGATTCCCGACAAAGACACTCGGGAATGACAAATGGGCTGGTTATTGTTTGGCCGTTTTCTCGTCGAGAAATAAAAAAGGCTTGACTTGTTTTTTTTTTTTGCTACGATTTCTTGGAACGCCGCTGTTTTCAAGGCACTGAGTCTCTAAACGTTGTGCTGTGGGCGTTTTAAGCTTATTAAATAGGAGAATAAAAATGTCAAAGAAAGCCTTTACCTTAATAGAACTATTAATCGTAGTTCTGATTATCGGAATTCT
>JAZNEO010000187.1:0-2751 GCA_045588685.1 Candidatus Avelusimicrobium sp.
CTAAGGTGAACCCTTTTCTCATAAATAACTCCATTTATTTTTTCGGGCTCAGCACAAACAAAAACGGCTGTTTAGTCTGAGCCAGCTAGCCGAGCAGCTCAAAATAACAGCCGTGGTCTGCCGTCCTTGCGAACGGCAAACACTCGGCACCTAATAACCGGGTAATTAGTCCGTGTATTAGGTGCCTAAAACGACTGTTTTTGGCGGCTAGCTATCTCGCTTGGCGAGTGCTCTGTATGCTTTATACAGTCCAAAAACAGATTCAAATTGTATGGTTAGCGCCTATAAGCGCGGTGTTCATAACCTCCTGTACAACTTTCCTCTATTATAGAAAAAAATGGTTTTATCTGCTGGAAAATTTTAAGGAATTGTAAAACTTGCGGCAAAATTGCGCTTTGACTCCAATCTCTTTTAGGCGAGATTGTAAATCCCGGTCATCCGTGACGGCAATGACACGGGTGCCGTTTTGTGCCAAATAGTCCGCTTCTTGAAAAATGTAATCATCGGCAGTATCTTCTTCAGAAAATACAATATGCACGCCGCCGCGGTACAAGGGGCCCACCGGCCGGTAGCTCCCGTCAAATATCACCCTATACTCATGCATCGCGTATTTTTCATCGGATGATACCGCTTCTAAAAAGTCTAAAAAATCTTCGGTCACTTCCTCTTCCGTGCGGGAAAATTGCCATAAAAAGCTGCGCACTACATTCAGTCCGTCAATTAAGTAAATAGTTGGTTTGGTGGTTACGTACATAAATAATCCTTGCGCGCCGTGTCCAAAATTGCTATAAGAAATGATACAATATAATCCCTTTCTCCGGCTACGGAGGGGGGAGTTCTTTGACAATTTCCGTATTTACGGGGGTGTAATAGATTCGACGGGTATCTGTTACTGCTCGGGAGCAGGTACTGGTTGGCCAGGCCAGTTAAAATAGGGCTACAAAAATAACTAACAACAGCAATGTTGCTTGGGCTAACGCTTAGTCCACGGCCGCTTGGATGCTTTTCACACATCTAAGCTAGGCTGTCATCATGTGAAATGCGGTGCGTGTAGCGCGTTTCGTCTTGCGCATCTAAGACTGACGGAACAACTCTCTTCGTTGCCGCCGCACGCTTACGGCGAGAGTATCAAGTGCGGATAAACCTGTAGGGCCTAAGCGGTTAAGATGTTCGGACGGGGGTGCGAATCCCCCCACCTCCACTTTTTTGTCGGTGCATTTTGGCCGGCAACTGCTGGGCAAAACATGATTTGCGCCTTGGTGGCAATTTTGTTGGCATCAGTACACATACGGAAATTTACAGATTTTTATTTTAACGGAGGTTGTATGGCGGAAGAAATTCGGTTCGGGACAGACGGTTGGAGAGGAGTGATTGCGTGGGATTTTACCTATGAAAATGTGCGACGTTTAGCACAAGCGTTAGCCGATTATATTAATGAGAATGCTCCTTCGGAAGAAGATGGAAAATCTTCTAAAGTTTTTGTAGGATATGACCGTCGGTTTATGTCTGATTTATTTGCGGCAGATATCGCCAGTATTTTACGTTCGAACAAAATTAATGTTACGCTCTCAGACAGACCTGTTCCGACCCCTATGGTAAGTGCCTTGACGTTGCGCAAGTTTTGGCTGGGCATTATGGTAACAGCCAGCCACAATCCCGCGCAGTATAATGGGGTAAAAGTAAAATGGGCCGGCTGTTCTGCTCCTTCTCGTGAAACAACGGAAATTGAGGAACGTTTGGATGCTAGTCCGGTGTTGTTTTTATATGGACAAAAAGCCGAGCAAAAAGATTTGACACCGCTGTATAAAAAGTATTTAGCTTCTATTACTAATGTCAAAAAGGCCTCTCTGGTCAAAGGCACCATTGTAGCCGATTATATGTACGGTGTGACGTCCGGATGGCTTAAAGAAATGTTGCCTTCCGCTAAGATTGTTGCGCTACATGATAAACATGATCCCACTTTTGAGGGATTGCAACCGGATCCTACGTTGAAAAATTTGGCTGAGTTAAAAAAGACGATTTTGGATAAGAAAGCCTTGGTAGGTTTCGGGTTTGACGGCGACGGAGATCGCTTCGCTGTACTAGATGAAAAAGGAAATTTTATTACGCCTTGTATGGCCGCAGCGGTGCTACTCAACTATTTGATTAAGACGAAAAAACTCAAAGGCAAAGTGGTGTTAACGGCTTCTATGGGATATTTGCCAAAACGCATTGCACGTGCGCACGGTATGCCGGTGGAAGAAGTGGAAGTAGGTTTTAAGCACGTGGCGGAAATTATGGCGTTAGAGGAAGTGGCTTTCGGCGTGGAAGAAGCAGGCGGATACGCATGGAAAGGCGGGGCGTCAGACCGCGACGGATTAGCTGTGGCCTTAACGTGGCTTGCCATGTTGGCTGATACCAAGAAAAAACCCTCTGAATTGTGCGAGCAAGTTGTAAAAGAGTACGGGGCCTCTGTATATTTACGGCGCGATTTGCCTTTGGCAAAACCGATTGAAAAGGCCTTATTTGTAGAAAAATTGCGTAAAAAATTGCCGAAGAAAATTGGCACTTTTAAGGTGGCCGAAGTATCGGATTTGGATGGGCTGAAAATTTATTTTGAAAATGATGAATGGTTATTAGTTCGTCCGTCGGGTACAGAACCGCTCGTGCGCGTCTATGCAGAAACCGCTACGAAAAAAGATACGCAGTTGCTATTAGATTTTGGCGAGAAAATAGTTGCGCCGTTTTTGAAATAAGTCGGATCGTAGCCAT
>JAZNEO010000188.1:0-4054 GCA_045588685.1 Candidatus Avelusimicrobium sp.
AACACCATCACAAGCCCTAAATATCGCCCACGGGTCTGGGCAGAGGCGATATTGGAAGCCATCGTTTGCTCTCCCGGACTGACAATTAATTCCCCGGCAGCTGACAAAAATACCCCGCACGCAATGGGAATGAAACTGGCAAAAAATCCCACCGATCCAAAACCCAAAGCATATAGTCCGCAACCAATTAACATTCCGGTAGATAAACGAAATCGGCTTATCCAACGACTGGCAGGATATTGCAACAACACGGTAGCCAAACCGTTAATGGTAAAAAACCAACCAATATAATACTCCGGCATACCCAGATATTGATTACAATGCACTGATAATCCTACCACCAGTTGGGCATTGACAGCGGTAATCAAAAAAACATAAAAACAAATCTTGGCTAAGCGTCTATCTTGCAAGGCCGTGAACAGTGCCGCCATATGCGGCCGCCGCGCCCGTTTTTGGGCTTTCAACCGGTCTTCCGGGATAATGAGTTGCAAACACAGAACCGTAAAACAATAAGCAAGTGCTGTTAAATAGAAGGCCAAGCTATATGAATAGCGCACCAAAAATCCCCCCACCGCCGGCCCCAAAGCCCACCCCATATTTAGACCGATCCGAATAATACCAAATGCTTCTACCCGTTGCTTTGAAGAAGTATGATCGGTAATCCAGGCATTGGAAACGGGGCGGAAAACCGCACCTAAAAAGGTAGTTAGCAGATAACACAACAATAGCCAACCGGTTTGTGCTTGATATTCAATACACAAAGCTAAACCAAACATGGCGGCCACTTCTAAAGTAATGCCCCATTGCATTAGACATTTACGGCCCAATACGTCGGACAATTCCCCGGCCAAAGCACTGGCAATGCTACGGCTTAAAGCAGATAAACCGATGACTAGTCCTGCCATAGCGGCAGAGAGGCCTTTTTGGCTAATTAAGTAAATCGTAAAAAAAGGAAGTGACAATCCATAGCCAAACAACAATAGTCCGTTTGTCATGGACAGCCAAATCATAGAACGACGTGTATATCGGTGCATAGACATATTGTAGGAAATTAAGAAGGAGAAAAAAATGGTCTTACATAATGAGCGGGGAATGTAGGTTTTGGTTTTTCCTGACAAAGCAACATGCCGTCATGATGAAATGTTTTTATTCTGCATCTCCTCCGCTTTGCTGTTTTCATAAAGGAGGAGATCCCCGATTACAAATTTCGGGGATGACAGGAGTATGGTGTTTTCGAGGATGAGCGCGAGGTATAGGTCGGGGGGCACCCCGACAACCGAAGGGATATGCCCCCTACGGTGCTTTAACAACTTGTTCATCGGTAAAACCTTTACGGAACCACGCGCCTAGCGTGGGGTTTTCGCGTACAAAAAACGCCCCAAATAAAAATCTGAGGCGTTCACAAATATGAATTTCAACTCCTTCTATTAACAATTCGGATAGCACGGCGGGTATCCATACTGAAAGTGTTTCCACTGGAGATATTCCTTCTCTGTCCTTACGCATTCATAAAAATACAACGCTTGGCATTGATAACTGGGAGTTCCTATTGCATTCTTACACTGCTCAGAACCTTGATTAAATCTGCCAGAACCAACTTGATAGTATGTTCTATTACCTAAATCACTTTCAGCTCGACACCAATTCTTACTATTAGCAGCTATCCACGCATCTACTTGGTCCGCCCAAACATACAGAGTCGAAGTAGTGTTCATCTTCCATCCCAGACCAGGCAATTCACAAGTAATATTGCGCACACAATTACGACATGTTGGATCCCCAGTTACGACCCCCATTTTGTAATAAAAGTTTCCCATTCCATCAATGGATTTCATATAACACGTGTCCCCAACTTGAGGAGATCTGCCATTATAAGAATCTGTACAGGTTCCACAACTACATGTACAATCACTATTTACACCCCATGCGGCCCATTCGCTATTTCCACAAGAAGCTGGCGTATTATTACAGACACACTGACAATTTTCATCCAAATGCCTGGAAGAGGGATCGCAAGACGGACTCTTACATTGCCCATTTAATTCTTTCTCACATTTAGGATAGCTAGCATCACAATTCAACGCTCCGGCGGTGCCGTCTCCGCACACTAAATACACTCCTTCTTGGTTATTAATCGTTAAATTTTTCCAGCTGATCTTATTACCGGTGGCATTACACGCCGGGAACGCTTTACTCCCTAACTTTAACCCCGTCAATGTGCCTTCTTCCGTCTCCAAGGCCTTCACTTGTCCGGGTAACGTGTCTGGTATAAGGGTACCTTCAAACACTAAACTGCCGCGGCTGGCAGCACCCTGCCCGCTCTGTAATGCATTGGCCTGCGCATCGTGTCCTTTTAGGGTCAATGTAGCTCCCTGCCCTACCGACATAGAATCAACTTGCAAATCTTTGGCAACAGTTAATCTACAATCATTGATTAATCCTATATCGCACGGCCCCGTTACCGTAATATCCTTATACGCCATATACGGAGTCGGAAAATAAGTAACCATAGTGATTTTATTATCAGCTACGGCTGTTAAACTGCTTACCAACACGGCCAATACGGCCCAGATTGCATTTTTCATAGACGCTCCTTTTAAAAAGACTACTCGCTATGAAAAATGCTACAAAAAAAAAAAAACGATGTCAAGTGTTTTTTATTTCACGACGACAAAACGACCAAAAAATAAACAACAAAGTTTTCCTTTAACGAAAGTGGACGCTTGTAAGATTTAAAAATTTGCTAATCGATTTTCAGAGTTGTTTAATAAAAACGTTCAATATGCTACAATACCTTAGATATGGAGGCCCGCCGTGACCGAACGAATTAGTTTATTTATTATTGCTAAAAACGAAGAAAATAAAATTGCCAAATGTATTTTAAGCGCCAAAGATTTGGTAAGTGAAATTATTGTAGTGGATGCCCATTCCAAAGATAAAACGGCTCAAATAGCCAAGGGGTTGGGTGCTCAGGTATTTCACCGCACCTTTGACGGATTTGCCAATCAAAAAAACTTTGCCCTTTCCAAAGTGCATTATCCGTGGGCGCTCAATTTAGATGCCGATGAAACCATATCAGACAGTCTCAAAGCACAAATCCAAAAAACAATTGCCCACACTTCCCACGCCGGATTTGATATCGCTTTTTCCAATTATTTTTTGGGAAAAAAAATGAATCACAGCGGACTCAATAAAGAGCGCCATATCCGCTTGGTCCGCACCGACAAGGCCCATTATGAGGGCGGCCTGGTACATGAAGGGCTAAAAGTGGACGGCACCATCGGTAAATTGAACGCTCCTATCTGTCATTACTCCTATCCGACTATTGACCTTTACTTCCGTAAATTTAACCGTTACACTACTTTAGCCGCTCAACAGATGCACAAAAACGGCCGCAAATTTAGTCTGCTGTTTGTGCTGATTACTATCCCGTTCGAATTTATCAAACGATATCTGCTCAAATTAGGTTTTCTGGACGGAATGCGCGGTTTTATTTGGGCTTCTTTTTCTTCCTTTTATGTGTTTGTAAAATACATCAAATTGTGGCATTTACAACAAAAAAAGAGGCTGTCTAAATGATTTTCCTGTATATTCTACTTGCACTTACGGGATTATTTCTGATTATTCAAGTAATACGTTGGGGATACCGTTGGCAGTATTGGCGTTTACCTCGTACGGGCCTGCTAACCTTGATGTATCATCACATTGCACAGCAGCCCATTGATGCCGGACAAACCGCTTTTACTATTTCCCCCCAACGATTTGAAGAACAAATTGCACAACTGCGTCAACACGGATTTACCCCTATCACCTTGCGCGATATGGACCAAGCCCGCCACAGCAAAACGGCAAAACCCAAAAAACCTGTATTATTTACTTTTGATGACGGATACGCTAATAATTTTACCCACTTGTTTCCGTTGTTACAAAAACACCACGTTCCGGTGGTTATTTTTCTCATCACGGATTTAATTGGAAAAGACCCACTCTATATGACGTGGGATCAAGCCCGCCAAATGCAACAAAGTGGACTAGTGGAATTTGGCTCTCATAC
>JAZNEO010000189.1:0-3973 GCA_045588685.1 Candidatus Avelusimicrobium sp.
ACCTTTATTATAGGCACTTTTTGGACAAAAATCAAGCGAAAAAAGTAATAAAATGAGTGTATTTTATTATGAGTTATATCATGCCTTTTTCCCGCTAATAAGAAAATTTACTTTTTTGCAAAAATGTACTTGATGTAGGGCTTCAAATTGATTAAAAAAACCCCGCGCTTAATATTTTAGCGCGGGGTCTTTTGTAATAGATAAACTTACATCTTAATTCTGCGGGTGACATTTTCATGTTTAATACATTCAATAATGTCGCCCTCGGCGACGGCTTTAAAGCCCTCGACTAAAATACCACATTCAAAGCCCTTTTCCACTTCTTTGACGTCGTCTTTGAAGCGTTTGAGGCCACCAATCTTGCCATGGCCTACTTCCTCGCCGTTGCGCAGGATTTTCACTTCTCCGCCGCGCACCATTTTTCCTTCCTCTACTAAAGAGCCGGAAATAATGCCGGAGCTTAAGCGCATGACCTTTTTAATCGTGGCCTTGCCCAAAGATACTTCCACTACATCGGGTTCCAATAAACCCTCCATAGCGGCTTTGATATCTTCTAAGAGTTCAAAGATAATCGTGTACTTGCGGATTTCAATGCCTTCACGTTCGGCCTCTTCTTCGGCCTTATGTTCCACATCTACATGGAAACAAATTACGACGGCATTACTGGCTTTGGCAAGTAAAATATCAGACTCGTTAACGTTGCCCGGTGCTGATAAAATGATGTCTAATTCCACTTCGTCAGACGGGATACGCAACAGCGCGTCCTTAATAGCTTCGATAGAACCTTGCACATCTGCTTTGAGCACAATCGGCAAACGTTTGACCGTGTTTTCATCGTTTTCATCTTTTTTCAAATTCAACAATGATACTTGTTTAGCACGGCGGGCATTGATGTCTTCTTTTTGAGCTAATTTGCGCTTCTCGGCGGCAAAGCGAGCTTCTTTTTCACTCTCCATGATGTAGAGCGTGTCGCCCACTTGCGGCGGCTCACCGTTAATACCTAATACTTCAGCCGGTACGCTGGGGCCGATTTTTTGATATCGTCCGCCGTTTTCATCCACTAATGCACGGATGCGGCCATAGCTGGTGCCTACGATAAACGGGTCGCCCACTTTCATAGTACCTTTTTGTACAAGTACCGTGGCCACGACACCACGTTTATTATCGCGTTTAGCTTCCAAAATAACCCCGACCCCCAAACGGTCCGGATTGGCTTTGAGTTCCATCATTTCCGCTTGCAACGAAATCATTTCCAAGAGTTTATCAATGTTGATTTTTTTCTTGGCAGAAATTTCGACGAAAATGGTATTTCCCTGCCATTCTTCCGGTACTAATCCACGGGCAGCCAGATCTTGTTTGACACGGTCTACATTGGCACCCGGCAAATCAATTTTATTGACGGCCACAATAATGGGTGCACCGGCGGCTTTGGCATGTTCCATGGCCTCAATCGTTTGCGGCATAATACCGTCAGTAGCAGACACGACTAGTACCACAATGTCGGTCGCTTGAGCTCCGCGGGCACGCATAGCGGTAAAAGCTTCGTGTCCCGGTGTATCTAAAAAGGTCAATTCTCCGTTTGGAGTGCGGACGCGATAGGCACCGATATGCTGTGTAATGGCACCTGCTTCTCCTGCCACCACATTTGAACTGCGGATGGCATCTAACAGAGAAGTTTTACCGTGGTCTACGTGACCCATAATAGTAATGACAGCACTGCGCGGTTTCAAACTGGCCGGATCATCTTGCGCTTCCATAATGCTGACGGTTTCTTCGTCCAGTTCCGCTTCGGCGGTTTCAATAGAAAAACCGCATTCGGAGCAGATGAGTTCCACCATATCTTTTTCCAAGCGTTGATTAATAGTAGCAAACACGCCCATCATCATGAGTTTTTTGATGAAGTCATTAATCTTAAAATTCATTTTTTCCGCTAAATCTTTTACGGTTTCCGTACCGATTAAGCGGACCACTTTACCTTGCGGCTTGGTCGGTTCCTCTTGCTTAGGCTGAGGTTTAGGTTGCGGCTTTGGCGCAACAGGTTTCTCTACCGGAGCTGGTTTCTGAACCGGGGCAGCCGGAGCATGTTTTTGCACAGGAGCCGGTTGTGGAGCCGGAGTAGCTGCAGCCGGTTTGACGGCCGGAGTTTCTACCGGTTTAGGTTGTGGTTTGGGCGCAACAGGTTTCTCCACCGGAGCCGGCTTTGTTTCTACGGGCTTTGGTTGTTCTTTAGCAGGAACCGTTTTGGGAGCGGTCGTTTTTTTGGCAGCTACCTTTTTGACGGCGGGTTTCTTTTCTGCTTCTTTCTTGGCCGGTTTTTCAGCCTCAGTTTTTTTAACGGTAGTCTTTTTAACCGTGGATTCTTTTTTGACAGCTGTTTTCTTGGGAGCCGGTTTTTTGGCGGCCGGCTTCTTTTTAGCAGCCTTTTCCTCTTCCTTATTAGTTGGCTTGGTCATCGGCATGCTCCTGCGCGGCGATAAATTGTTTGGCGCTTTCTATAATCTTAGCGGCTGTTTTTTCGCCAATTCCTTGTAAAGCGGACAAATGCTCCGCTTCTGCGGTGGCAATTTGCTCAGCCGATTCATAGCCGGCTTTTTGCAAAATTTCAGCAGTTTTCGGGCCAATGCCTTCAATACTAGCAATGGTATTTTGAGTAGCAGTGGCGGCATCTTCAGCTTCTTTAGCTTTTTGGGTTTCGCTTTTTACTTCAAGTTCCCAGCCGGTCAAGCGGGAAGCTAATTTGATATTTTGCCAATCTTTACCAATAGCAATAGCCAACTGATCATCCGGAACAATAATTAAGGCTTTCTTTTCGCTCATGCTGAGAATTTTGACAAAATTAGCACGCGCCGGCGCTATTGAATTAGCCAACATGGTGGTGATTTCGTCGGAATAATTAATCAAGTCAATACGTTCGCCGGAGAGCTCATTCATTACCGCACGAATGCGGATACCACGCATACCCACACAGGTACCGATAGGGTCAATTTTGTGATCAATGCTAGAGACAATCACTTTAGCGCGAAACCCGGGATCGCGCTCAATGGCTTTGATTTCTACAATGCCTTCGCTAATTTCGGGTACTTCTACTTTGAAAAGCTCTTCCATAAATTTGCTGTTGGCACGGGATAAAATCACATAAGGTCCACGTTGACCTTTATCCATCTTAAAAGCAGCCGATTTATAGCGGCCCAGTACTGGGTCGTCGCCTATGTTAGCCAAATCATTTTGATTGAGCACTTTGGCAATGATAGCTTTTACACGAGATCCGTTGGTGTAGTGTTCTTTTTTAATCTGTTCGCAATAAGGCAAGATAGCCTCTACTTTGCCTAAATCTACGATTAAATCTCTATCGGAAAAACGGCGAACGGAGCCGGTAATCACTTCGCCTTCGCGAGGCTTGAATTCATTGTAAAAGTTTTCGCGCTCAATACCCCGTACCTTTTGAATCAACACTTGTTTGGCAATTTGTGCGGCAATACGAGAAAAATCCTCTACGTCCTGAGTTAATGTAACAACATCTCCGACTTTCGGATTTTTGAGATGTGCTTTGGCGGCTTGCACGTCAATTTCGGTTTCCGGATTGGTGACTACTTCCACTACATTCAACGTTTGAAAGGCTTGAATAGAGCCGGTTTGTACATCAATTTTGGCACTTAACTGGGCGGTTCTGCCTAAGTTTTTGCGTAAAGCAGAGACTAAGGCATCTTCAATCGTTTTCAAAATATCGTCGCGTTTAATGTTTTTTTCTCTTTCCAAACCTTCCAAGGCTTGAATTAAATCTTTTGCTGTTCCTTCCATTTTATTTGTTCTCCTTTTATCTAGTGTTAAAATTCAAGTACAGGGTCCAAATTGACTTTTTTAACGTCAGTGTACTTAAAATTAAATTGGGTGGTGCCGTCATCAAGTACGAAGCCTTCATCATCGGCAGAGGCCAGTTGGCCCGTAAAAAATCCGCGTCCTTCAATTGGGGTTT
>JAZNEO010000190.1:0-8401 GCA_045588685.1 Candidatus Avelusimicrobium sp.
GTATTTTCTTTTTCTTGCCATGCATTGACTGTTTGTCCCAGTAAGGTAATTTCGGGGTATCCCTGAGCGACTTTTTGTTCTACTTGTTTTAAAATGTGAGTTATTGGTAAGCACTCAATCGGCCCGCGTACCGCAGGCACAATACAGTAGGTGCAAGCAAAATTACAACCACGCATAATGGTAACGTATCCTGTAATGCCACGCGCGGGAGTATGTTCCACGGGAGCTAAGGTAAAGCCGTGTTTGTCGAGTAGTTGGGAAAACTGGTCTATTTCGCGTGCTCCGGAAACTAAATCTAGGAAGGGAAAAGTTTTCTTTAATTGATTGCCCAAACGTTGCGCCGCACAGCCGGCAAAAATAATACGCCGTCCGTTTTTTTCTTCTTTCCAATGCCGCAAGCGCCCCAGAAAAGACAGGGCCCGGTGTTCGGCATGGTCGCGCACCGTGCAGGTGTTAATTAATACGAGGTCTGCCTCTTCCAGCTGTTCGGTTTGTTGGTATCCGCGCGTAAACAAATGAGAGGCCATTTCTTCCGAATCGGCCAAGTTCATTTGACAGCCATAGGTTTGGACAAAAAGTTTCTTCATGGCAATAAAAAGGCAGCGCCATCAACGCCGCCTTATGTAACAAGTATTAGAACAGTTGCGTCAATTGATTAATTGCATCCGCAACGGGTTGTTTCAGATGCAGTTTAATGACGCGGCGGCCTTTGTTTTCCAACGCTTGGAAATCTCCCAAGGCTTGGGCATTACATAATTGACCAAAGGTATAATTCTGCCCGGGAATAGAGATGTCATTTACCGGATCAGCAGATAGGATTAAAAACACCCCGTTGTTGCCGTCTCCCTTGTGCAGTTGGCCGCTGGAGTGCAAATAACGCGGGCCATATCCAAACAACACAGCCCGTTTGGTGCGTTGCAACATTTTATCGCGCAATCCTTCCAAGGCGGCTTGGTTCTTGTCAGAAGGCCACAAATAGGGCAGGATAGCAATATAGTCATTGCTTTCCAGTAGGGAATAAAAATCTTGGGCTAACGAGTCTAATTTAATTTCGTCTTTCAAATCTTTAGAAACCAAAAGCTCGGCGGTCACTTCTGCCGGGATGTTTCCTTGAGCCAGTTTGGCTAAAACATTTTTAGTCAATGTTTTCGCTTCTTGTACATTGGGCTGGTCAAAAGGATCAATGGCTAAAATAGCACCGGCTGCGGCGGTAGCAATTTCCCACAATAAATACATGGCTCCTAATTGGTATTTGTCCTCTAAATGCAGGGTAAACATCGAAAAACCGCGTTCGGAGAGTTCTTTTGCAATATCAAGGACGCGTTTATTATCATCAGTATCCGTGGCCAAATACACAAAGAAACGGTCCTCACGATAGTCAAAATTGCGATGCAAGGTTTCTCCTACAACCGGCACGATTCCTTTGCTTTCTTTTCCGGTAGATTCTGCCACGAGTTGTTCCGCCCATAGACCGAAGGTAGCTATTTCTTTAGGGGCCAAAATGGTTAGTTTATCTTTGCTATGATTGGCATAACAGGCGCCCATATAAGCCCCTAGACGTAACGCAGCATTTTCTTTTTCGTTTGCTTCCGGCCCGAAAGAAACAGCGGCTTGTTTGGCTAAAGAAAGTATTTTTTCTACGTCAATTCCCATCAGAGCGGCCGGCACAATCCCAAAGAAAGACAAGGCAGAAAAACGGCCACCAATATCGGACGGGTTTGTAAATACTTTGCGAAATTTATATTCTGCGGCTAATTTTTGCAAGCCGGTATCAGCATCGGTAATAGCAATAAAATTCTTGCCCGGCTCTTTGACACCGGCTTGTTTTACTTCGTTATAAAAATAGGAAAATTGAGAGGACGGTTCTACCGTACCCCCGGATTTGCTGGCAAAAATAAACAAAGTTTCCGCCGGGTTAATTTTACCGCGTGCAGCAGTTATCCAATCTGGATTAGTGGTATCTAACACCAACAACTCCGGCCAACCGCCTTGTTTGCCAAAAACCGTGCGAAACACTTCCGGCGCTAAGCTACTTCCACCCATTCCCATGACTACGCAATACTTATATTCCTGTTTGATTTCTTTGGCAAAAGCGACTACCTCTTCTAGGTGTTCTAACGTCCAGTCGTATACCTTTTGCCAACCTAAAAATTTAGGAATAAATTCCATGTGTTCCGGGTCGTGTTTCCATAAAGTGGGGTCTTTGGCCCAGAATTTCTTATTAAAATTTAAGTTTTCTAATTTGATTAATCCTTCACGGGTAATTCCTTCAGCCAGGGGATTGAGCTTCATTTTTATCATGGTTTTTGTCCTTTCTACGAATTTAAAAATTTTTTTCTAAAGCTTCTATTTTTTCAAATCGTTTTTTATAGTTTCCGCTATTGAAATAACGGGCATCTAAAAATTCTTTGACCAGTACCGGAGCAACCTCTTTGCCGATCACTAAAGCTCCCAAGCATAAAGCGTTCATGTTGTCATGTTCGACGCCTTGGCGTGCAGAATAAGCATCGTGGCAGACGCAGGCGTACACGTGCGGGATTTTGTTGGCGGCAATACACATGCCGATTCCACTTCCGCAAATGAGTATGGCTCGGTCGGCTTGGCCGCTAATGAGTAGAGAAGCGGCTTTTTGAGCATAATCGGGGAAATCTACCCGCCGGCATACATGGGTACCACAGTCAATAACGTCGTGCCCCAAAGCGGTGATTGTGTTTAACACCGTTTCTTTTAGTTCAAATCCTGCATGGTCACAAGCAACAGCTACTTTCATATTATCTCCTAAAATGCTTGATCTACTAAATCACACACCACGTGTCCGATAAAAATATGACATTCTTGCACGTGGGGGGTATTTTGACACGCTACTACTAGTGGTAAATCCACTTTATTTTTGATGGAGCCCCCGTCTTTTCCTAATAGAGCGGCCGTAAAGCAACCGCGCTTTTTGGCCAGTTCCAAGGCTAATTCTACATTTTTGCTATTACCGGAGGTCGAAATGCCAATTACCACATCTCCCTGACGGGCAAAACCGTCAATTTGCCGGGAGAACACTTGGTCATATCCATAATCATTTCCGACGGCAGTAACCGTAGAAGTATTCGTATTTAAAGCCAAAGCCGGAAAAGAGCGGCGTTCTTTTTTAAAACGTCCTACAAATTCTGCCGCGATATGTTGGGCATCTCCGGCGCTGCCACCGTTTCCCATTAAAATGACCTGATTACCGCGCTTAAAAGCGGCAATAATTTGTTGGGCCAATTGCTCGGCTTGTGAAGCTAAATTTTCTTTTACATAAGTTACAGCTGCAATTAATTCATCGGCTTGTTTTTCTAAAAACATATGCGCTCTCTCTTAGATTTTTTCTAGTACACTATCTTCTAGCCATCCCTTAATCCCTTGGGAAAGGATAACCACTTCCTGCCATTTGTCTCTGCTATCTTGTAGCAGTACCAAATGGCCTTGAGCCACATTAGCACTAGCCGGAAAGCTGGTACCCGGGCCACTGCGTAGTTCCGCCACCGGCGCGGCTACCACAGCCAGCGGGCGGGTATCCAACTTAAGGCGACCTACATACCAACCTGTGCTTACCAACAGACAGGCTAACAAAGTCCATACGGCCCATCCGGCTCGTCGTTTCCAACACCAAAACGCGGTTATTAGACAGAATGCCCAGATACACACAAAACACAAGCCCTTTAATTCCGACAATGTGAGGCTGAAAAAAGCTTTGTGCAATATAACCGGCATACCGGCCGGAACCAAACGTTCTCCACTATGTTGCAGGGCCAGTTGTAAATTATGACGGATGTCCGCATCCCGTGGGGCTAATCGAAACGCCCTGTAATAATTGGCTACGGCTAACCCTTTGGTTCCCATTTTGAAATAGCAATTTCCTATATTGTAGTAAAGAAAAGGGTCATTTGGGTAGGTGCGTAGCAGTTCTTCATATTCGCCTAGGGCAGAAGCAAAGTGTCCTTGGCGATAAAAATCGTCTGCCTGTTGTAAGCTGGCTGCCTGTAAGGCACCTCCACAGGTCAAAAAGAAAAAGAGAAAAGCAGAAAGATATTTCTTCATAGATGTTTTTCCTTGTCCATAGCTTTCATGAGCTCTAAGGCTTGTTGTGCCAAATTTTGTGTGCTTTGGCCCTGCAAAGCGACCGGGGCAAATCGTACCACATCTAACTGTTGCCACAGTGCTGCAAAACGTTGGGAGAGCTCTTCAGAGCACCCCTTTTGCTTGAGGGCTTTCTCGATATCACGTAAGGGCAAGCTGGCAGTAGATACATGGTAGGTAAGTTGCAGGTATAATGATAATGCATCTGCCACGGTTTCTTCCGTGTAAGCCTTTTTTAAGTTATGACGTGCTTTAGCCAAAGCGCGTTTGCTGGCGAGGGTGTTTTTATCGGCCAGCGCAAAACCGGCGGCTACTAATAGTAGGGCTACGAAAAGATAGCACATCCACCACAAGTTAGCCACTTGTCGCAGGAAAGAATTTTGTTTTTCTGCCAAGGTGGATTTTAAGTAATGAATATCTTGCCCGAGCTCTTGAAAGCCGTTTCCTAAATCGGTTTGAGAAGTGAAATCAAATCCTGTATCCGTTTTAGAGGAAGGGGTGACCTCCAGTTCTAACGGTTGTGTGTTCAGAGTTAAGTATTGTTTTTTTGCCGGATCATAGTAGCTCCACGCTAAAGGGGGAATCAAGTAATTGCCGGAGGACAAAGGAACTAATACGGTCTTGAAAATTTTATAACTTTTTAAGGTCCCGTTAGAGGGGACAGCTCCGGAAGTAGTGACCACATCGTATGTCTTAAATCCGGCCATTTGGGGCAATTTCAAATCTTCCGTTGCTTTCAAATTGCCGTCTCCGTTTACTTTTACTGTAAGGTTCACAGCATCGCCGGCCTCCACTTGACTGCGGTCGATTTCGGCAGAGATATGATAGCCATTGCCTACAGCACCGTAGAAGCTTTTGGGGCGATCTTGAGACGGAACAGGACGAATCGTCAGAGAAATGGGGTTAGATTGTACCGTTTGCGGCTCTTGGGAAACAGAAGCAAACATACGGTCAAATAAGGAAAAATCCCGTCTGGATATGGGAATATAGGTGATAGAAGCCGGATTGATTTGAGCGGCCCCGCTCATCACTCCGGTAGCGGCGTAGCGGATTTCAATGTAGTCATATAGTTTTCCAGCAATGGTTTGTCGTCCTTCCGAGCGGCCCAACTCCTCTACAACCAGGTTATTTAGCGTCGGGGCTGTATAAGGTGCGTTACCGGAAAAAGGTGCATCATAGTAAAAGCGGACCGCTAGGGTAAAAGTTTGGTTGGCGTATGGAGATGAATCGCTCACTGCGGCCAACATAAAATAATCTTGGGTCTGACGGCTGGCCCGCATATACAAATCCCGTTCTAGGGGGGGTAAATCCGTAGGAGCCGGCTGTGGGGTAGCTGTTTGGCGTGCGGCAGGAGCCTGACGTTTTTGCGCTGTAGCCGGAGCTGTTGGGGTATTTTTCGTATTTGCCTTAGTAGGCGTACGATATACCGTTACTGTAATAGGATCTGTTTGATAGGTTTTATTACCGTAATGTAATGTAATTGGGCCTATCACTGCTTTTCCGGCAAAGCGCGGCAACATTACATATTCAAAGGTGCTGGTGGCATGAAAGTTATGAATTTGTTTGGAAGTGGAACGGGCATACACATTAAATGCAGGCAAACTGGGCAACTGAGGGGCCACTAAATCTCCGGCAGCTCCGTCAACAGTAACGGTTAAAGTTAACTCATCATCTAATGTGAGAGAGGTTTTATTAACGGAGGCTGTCATAGAAATACCGTTTGGATCAAAGGCCGCCCACGCCGTTAAGGCGCTTATCATCACACACACTAGACTCAGTATCCACCGTTTCATTACCAATCCTTCTCCACCATTTGTTCTGCGGCTCGGTCAGCAGGGTTGCCGTGTTTAAATTCTTTTTCTTTGGCCATTGACATCACGCGATCAGCATCCTGTTTGCTCATTTGCCCGTCCTTGGGTTGACTTTCTTGGCTGGACTGCGGCTGTTGACCTTGCTGATTTTGTTGGTCTTGCTGTTGCTGTTGATTATCCGAAGAATCATCGTTATTTTGCTGATTCTGGTCGTTTTGATTCTGATTTTGTTGTTGTTCTTGTAACAATAATTGCAAATTGTGAATAGCTTCTTTATCTTGCGGATTTTTAACAATGGCCTCTTTATAAGCCTCGATAGCTTTTTGTTTATCTCCCGCTTTATAATAAGCATTTCCTAAATTATATAGTGCATGTTGCGCATATTCACCCGTTTGCTCAGATGCTTGTTTATATACTTCTTCAGCTTGTGTATACTCGTGCAACCGGTAATAGGCATTTCCGGCATTAAACAAGGCTCGCTGGTCTGTGGGGTTATTCTTTAAAATATCGTGATAGACATGTAGCGCCGAGCCGTATTTTTCATCTTGGTATAATTTACCGCCGCGGCGCAACTGCCCCTGTACTCCAGCTTGAAGGGAGATTGTCATCGTGATTAGTAAGAAAATAAACCCTAATTTTTTCATTCTTCTATTGTACCTTTTTTTGTATTAGCTTCGTTTGATTGGGTTTTGCGCTTAGGCACGAAAGGCAAGCACAAGCAGGCAGCCAAGCACAAAATGGCTAAGAATAACGGAATTTGGTAGCGGTTTTTATACCCCGCATGTGTGGAGGAAGCGGCACGGCTTTTATCGAGATTACGCACGGCCTCTTCCACCCGGGCGGCCACTTGGGAAGGATTGGTGTATTGTATATACATACCTTGAGTCGCGGCAGCCAGTTCGGCCAAACTTTTCTCATCCAACTTGGTTATAACTGTTTTTCCTTCTTTATCTTTTTTATATTCCAGTACTTTGCCGGAAACATCCACTTTTTGCGGGATCAACTCTCCGTCCGGAGTTCCCATTCCAATGGCAATAATTCGAATTCCTTCTTTTTGGGCGACAGTTTGGGCTTCTTTGAGTTCTTCGGGAGAATGGTCTTCGCCGTCCGTTAATAAAATGAGACCCTTTTGTCCCGGGTATTTGGACAACATATGAGCAGCCAATTTGACAGGCGCCGCCAGCGAAGTGCCGGCAGAGGGTAACATGTCTGGTTGTAAGGAAGAAACAAAGTATTTTAATGCTTCATCATCGGTAGTAATGGGACATTGAATGAAGGCTTGTGAGGTAAAAGCAATCAAACCGATGCGGTCATTAGGCAGATGAGAAATCAACATGCGTAACATGTTTTTGGCACTTGTCAAACGGTCTGGGTGCAGGTCTCGTGCCCGCATAGAGGAAGATACATCTACCGCGATGACCGTTTGCGCAAAATTGCCTTCCGCCTGGATGACTTCCAGTCCCCATTGCGGTTTGGCTAAAGCCGTAAATAAGAAAAATAATCCCAGTACAAATAAAATGAGTTTGAGACGTTGCAGGCGATTCCCGCCTCCACTTAAGCGGGCAAAAGCATCTGCTTTGAATAAAGCACGGACAATGTGCTGTTTTCGCTTGTTGCCTATCCAGTACACCAGCCCCAGTGCCCCTGCGGTCACCAAAAAGTATAAAAAGTAAATGGGTTGTTCAAATAATTCCATATCAAGGCACCTTAATAAAAATTAATTTTCCCAAGACTATACCAGCTAGTAACAAACATAGCGCCAAAATCAACAGAGGACGATACGCATCATGTTGGCTGATCGTGGCAGATTGTGTAAAATCTGTTTTTTCCAGTTCATTAATTTGCTCATATATTTCCTGCAGTTCGTGTTCGTTTTTAGCCCGGTAAAAAGAACCGCCGGTTTCTTTGGCAATGTTCATCAGAAGCCCTTCGTCAATTTCGTCATCCAAACTGGAGAAGATAGAGGTGCCAGGAGGGCTGGCCGTGGCAATAGTGTATACTTTAATTCCGTAAGCCGCCGCGGCTTTGGCAGCCAGCAGTGGGTCTAAGGTGCCGGCATTATTGGAGCCGTCCGTTAAGAGCAAAATGATTTTACTTTTAGCAGTACTGTTTTTGAGGTGATTGGCCGCTACTCCCAGAGCATCTCCGATGGCCGTTAAATTAGGGTCTACAATACCCAGATATAAGGAAGCTACCAACTCCTGTAAAGCGTCATGGTCTAAGGTGAGCGGTGCCGCCAAGGTGGCGTTTTTGGCAAATAAAGTTAAACCAATACGATCATTAAAGCGTTTGGCGATAAATTGGATTGCATTTTTTTGCGCGGCTACAAAACGGTTGGGGTAGAAATCGTTGCGGTTCATACTGGCAGATGCGTCCAAAATCATCATAATATCAATCCCTTGCGTGGGGGGTAATTTGGACCTGCTGATGGTGACAGGGCGCGCCAATGCGATGATGCATAGCGCCAGTGCTAGTAGGAT
>JAZNEO010000191.1:0-1814 GCA_045588685.1 Candidatus Avelusimicrobium sp.
GAATGGTGGTAGAGGTATCTGTGTTTTCCCCACCGGATTTGCTTGCATCGTTTGGAAAAGAATTAAAAATGACTTCCTTTTGCTTCAAGTCCAAGGCCTCCGTTTCCATAATATGTATCTAACTAAAACTAATTAAGCATACTCTAGCAAAAATATTATAGCACCTTGTTTGTTTTTCTGTCAACCACCAAAACAGAGGGTTTCGGCAAATTCACAAATTGTTTATATTTTACTAAACGACGAAATTTGGCATTTGTTCCAAGAAATGTATGGATGGGCTTGATTTTTTGCGAAAAAGGTGGTAGTATAGCAGCAGGAGGGGACAATATGAAAAATAAAAATTTGCAGTACTGGATGAGAGTGACGTTTTTTGCAGCAATTTTGCTTTTGATGACCATGACCGGTCTCGGCTATATTAAAACCCCGATTCTCAATGTGACGATTCTGACGGTGCCGATTGCGGTTTGTGCGGTGACGATGGGTCCGACGGCGGGGGCCGTATTGGGTCTGGTTTTTGGCTTGACCAGCGCGTGGAGTGCGATTTCCGGCAGCGGCGGTATGACAACGCTTCTGTTTAATTATAACGTTTTTGGCACAATGGTGCTTTGTATTGTGCCGCGCGTGCTGATGGGCTGGCTTTGCGGTTTGTCCTATGTGGGCGCAAAGAAGGTAGTTGGTGATAATGTATTTAGTGTAATTCTCGGCAGCATTGCAGCACCGCTTTTAAATACCGTTCTGTTTTTGGGCACGCTGGTATTGCTGTTTTCAAGCACACCGGTTTTTCAGCAGATTGCGGCAGGCAAAAGCGCGTGGTTGTTTATCTGGGGTGTGTTTTTATCCAACGGTATTGCGGAGATTCTTACCTGCGGTGTTATTGCCACAGCGGTGTCGAAGGCACTGTTAGTATTTTTAAAGAAGAATTAAAGAAAAGCCGGTGCAAACCGGCTTTTTGTGCATTTTGGGAACTTTTGTAAGCAAAATGCGTCTATAGTGGCAGAGCATGAAAACAAGGAGGTCTTTCTATGAAAAAATGGGTTGCGGCTGTTTTATGCGTTTGTATGCTATTGTGCATTACCGGTTGTGAAAAAGAAACCCTATGGAAGGCTGCTGATACGCAAGTAGAGCATAGTGCATTTTTTGCGGATGCTGTAAACAAGCTGATGCCGAAAAATGAGAATTATATGTTTTCGCCGCTTTCCATACAAAGTGCGTTTGCGATGGTTGCAAACGGTGCGCAGGACGAAACCAGACAAGAAATTTTGGATGCGCTGGGGATACAGGACCTGGAGGTATATAATCAGAGGCTTGAAAAGCTTTTGGAGATATACAAAATGGAAGAGTTGATGCAGTTGCATCTTGCAAACGGTGTGTGGGTGCTAAAAGAAGATGCAACCGTTTCGGAAACGTATGCAGAGTGGATGCGTACATATTATAATGCACCGGTTGCGACAGTGCCAAAAAACAGTGCTGTGCAGGAAATCAACAAATGGGTACGCGACAACACAAACGGCGAAATTCTGTTTGTGGGACAGTATGTACAGGTGAAGTAAAACAACAAATTTAAAGTGACATTCCTATCCGGTTGCTGCTATAAATTTTCTAATTATAAAAAAGCAAAAATTAGTTGCACAAATCAAAAAAATAGGGTATAATATATAAGTCGTACTAGCCGGGGTGGTAGCGGTACCCTGAACTTGCAATCCGCTATAGCAAGGCTGATACTGATCTTAGGGGTAAGTTCAGTTGTGTTGAGTAAATAATTGTGGTGATGAAGCAAGGGACTTAAACAATAATCGGCTACGAACCATGTCAGG
>JAZNEO010000192.1:0-7162 GCA_045588685.1 Candidatus Avelusimicrobium sp.
TGTAATGGGCGGGTGGCGGAATGGCAGACGCGCACGGCTCAGGACCGTGTGGACGAAAGTCCTTAAGGGTTCAACTCCCTTTCCGCCCATTTTATTATCCCGGATAGAAGCATGAAAAAGTATAACACCTATTATCCTGCCGCAAGGGCAAGCAAAACGAAAAAAATCCGGAAAAAACCCTCCTTCTCTTTTCTAAAACCTATTTTACTGTTTGGCATATTTGTGGCTATTTGTGCCGGCACTTATGTGCTTGCCAAAAAAACGTATTATGCAGTGGCCGCTTCCCATCTTGGAACATGGACTCCATCTATAGCTGCCGTGTCCGGAGCGGATGGCACTTTAGCCAAGGAATTGTATGCGGCTGTTGAGCAAAAATTAAATAAACCTTTTTCTACGCGGGACGCGGTACAGTTGCAGCGTCAATTGGTACAGGCCTACCCGCAGTTACGTCATGTGAGTGTGAAAAGGGGTTTGTTAACCAGCAAGGTGAAAGTAACGGTAAAACGTCGGGTTCCGGTGGCACAATTTTATGTGTCAGACGGTTCTATTCGGTTTATTGATGAAGACGGTTCTATATATGAAGACAAAAAACCCGATCCTTTGCGCACTATTTCAACAGTTGCTTTCAAAGGAACTATCCCAACACAACTTAATCAAGAATTGGTAGACTTAATTGAGAGCACTTTGAAATTGAAAAGCCAGCTGGAATATGCCAGTTTGCAGTTTGACTTGACCGATAATACGGTGGAAATGGTATTGCCGGATCAATGTAAAATTTATTTCGGACAGGCCAAAAATTTGCGGCAAAAAGCACGTCGTGCGGCACAAATAGAGGAGTTAGCCAAAGAAACAGCCCCGCATCCGCACGTGCTGGATTTTACGTATTTTGACGATGGAAAAGTTTTTTTAAGACAAGTGTCTCGTTAATTCTTATAATATACATAATAGATTCTTTTTTGGGTGATTTATGGCAAAGACAAATATCGTAGTGGGACTTGATGTAGGAAGCAGTAGATTGACAGCCGTAGCAGCCGCACATGATTTTGATACCAATACCTTGCAAATTTTAACGGGCCGCAGTGTGCCGTGCAGAGGTGTGCGTGGCGGGGTTGTTTCCGACATACGGGAAACTTCTTCGGCGGTTGCGTATTTGTTGGGTGGATTAGAGCGGGAATTAAACAAAGATATTAGTAACTTGTTTGTGGGGGTGCGCGGAGCTCATTTGGAATCGTTTTCCAATCACGGTACCTATAACATTTCCCGTGCCGATAAAGAGATTACGCCGGCAGATATGGAGCTGGCCATTGAGAATGCAAAATCCATGCCCATCAAGAACGATAACGAAATTGTAAACGTATTTACGCAAGGATTTGCAATTGATAAGTTACGCGGTATCACTAATCCGGAAGGGATGGAAGGCTCTTTGTTAGAAGTAGATGTACATATTACCACCGGTTCTTCTACCCATTTAAACAATTTAGCAAAAGCAATTCAACGTCCGGGATATCGCATTGATAATATGTTTTATGGGCTCGTTCCTTTAGGAAATTGTGTGCTTACTCAAGAGGAAAAAGATATCGGTGCTATGATTATCGATTTGGGTGGAGAAACGATGTCTGTCGGAATATACATTGACGGAATTTTGAAGTTTTCGCGTGATATTCCTTACGGCTGTGATTTGATCACGAGCGATTTATCCCGCTTGTTGCATACTTCTCGTCAAAATGCCAAAGAAATTAAGGAAAAATACGGAATTGCCTTCCCGACGTTTTTAGACGAAGAAGGGGAAATTCCGGTGCCGTCTTTAGACGGTCGCAGTACACATCCGATTAAGAAAAGTTATATTTTGGATATTATTCAACCGCGGGTAGAAGAGTTGTTTGAACAAATTCAACATTGTGTGGCTACCTCCGGTTACAAAAATATGCCGGTAGTGGGAGTACTGACGGGCGGCGGCAGTCAAATGCCCGGTATGACAGACCAAGCTGTTAACATTTTAGGCCTCAAAGAAGTTCGTCGCGGTGTGGTGCAACGGGATTTAGTGACTAGTGACGACGAATTTTTTGATCCGATGTACAGCACAGCTATGTCTTTAGCGGTATATGCGGCAGAACGTAACGGTTACGAAGAATATTCCAGAGAAACATACGATACGAGCCGGTCTATGTTCGGAAAAATCGGCCGTTTCTTTAAAGGATTTGATTTGTTTGGCAGTTGAGGAATTTTATGAAAGACGTATACATGTCGGCTGATTTGTTTGAAACTAAAAAAGCCAAAATAAAAGTCATCGGCGTAGGTGGCGGTGGCGGGAATGCCATTAACCACATGGTAAGCGCCGGATTAAAAGACATTGATTTTATTGCGGTCAATACAGATGCGCAAGATTTACGTCGTAACCAAGCCCCCTATTTGGTACAGGTGGGTGAAAAAATTACAAAGGGGCTCGGTGTGGGCGGAGATCCGGAAAAAGGACGTTTAGCCGCTGAAGAGTCCAAAGAAAAATTAAAACTGATCATCGGCCAAACGGATTTGTTGTTTATCACGGCCGGAATGGGGGGCGGTACAGGTACCGGTGTGGCCCCGTATTTAGCTAAACTGGCCAAAGAAATTTATGGCGATGATTTACTGGTGATTGGCGTAGTGACACGACCTTTTAATTTTGAAGGGTATGTGCGTGAAAAACAGGCCGAAGAAGGAATCAAGGAAATGCAGAAATATGTGGATTCCATGATTATCGTGCCTAATGAAAAACTCTTTGCTAATATCGATACGAAAACTTCCTCTAAAGATGCTTTCAAAATGGTAGATGAAGTGTTGTTGCAAGCAGTAAAAGGCATTTCCGAAGTGATCACCAAACCGGGTGAAGTGAATATTGATTTTAACGATATCCGCAAGGTAATGAGCAAATCCCATAAATCACTAATCGGCATTGGGGAAGCCAGCGGCCCGGGTCGGCACTTAGCGGCCGTCAAAAAAGCTATTTCTTCTCCCTTGCTCGAGAATGCAGATATCCGCGGAGCCAAAGGGTTTATTGTACACTTTTTGGCAGATGAAGATTTGACTTTAATGGAACAGGGCGAAGTGATGAACTTAATTCGCCAGTATGCCAGTAATGATTCTATTGTTATGTTTGGGCAATCATATGATTCTTCGCTCAAAGACACGTTTAAGGTAACGGTCATTGCTACCGGATTTAGCGCAGAAAAAGCCAATGTGTTTATTTCCCGTCGGCCCATTCCCAGCGAAAACACGGAGTATGATATCACTAAAAATGTGTTTGCTTCTTTTGATGAGCCGAAAGCTCCCGCAGAAGAAGAAGATAATATGCTAGTGCCTGCCTTCTTACGCCGTAAAAAAAATAGTAACCGCTAAAAGGAGAAAATCATGGCTGTAGGACTTCAAAGTTTACTTAGAACGGTAGTAGATAATAAAGCCAGCGGATTGCACATCCGCGGCAACTCCAATGCATATGTGCGTTTACACGGACAAATCAAGCCGATTGATGACTCTTTTGTGAGTAATGAAGAAGTGAAAAAAATGGCTTATGCATGCATGGGAGAGCGTGAAAAGAAAATTTTTGAACAATATAGTACGGTGGACTTTTCTTTGGATGCTAAGTCTTATGGTCGTTTTCGTTTTAACGTGTTTCACCAAGCGGGTAAAATTGCCATGGCTATTCGTCACATTCCGCTTAAAATTCCTTCTTTCCAAGACTTAAATTTACCCGAAGAAGTACTCAAAAAAATTGCCGATAACCGCAGGGGACTGGTTATTGTAACCGGTATGACCGGTTCCGGTAAAAGCTCCACATTGGCAGCTGTTATTGACTACATAAATCACAGCCGTAGTGGACACATTATTACGATTGAAGACCCTATCGAATTTGTTCACACCGATGATAAATGTATCGTTAGCCAGTTAGAGCTTGGGGTGGATACTCCTTCTTATACAGGGGCTTTGCGCGGAGCGATGCGTCAAGATCCCGACACTATTATGCTTGGCGAATTGCGCGATACGGAAGTGATGAAAGCAGCTATTGCGGCGGCAGAAACGGGGCAACTAGTCTTGTGTACCATGCACACGGTTAACGTAGTACAAACATTAGCCCGTTTAACAGAAGCATTCCCGATTGAACAACACGCTCAGGTACGTTTGCAACTTTCTGAATTAGTGCGCGGTATTATTTGTCAACGGTTATTACCCACTATTGAGCCGGGGATGATACCTGCCTTAGAAATTTTGGTTAGCACGCCGCAAGTGCGCAAATTAATTTTGGAAAACCGCGCCAGCGATTTGGTCAAAGCTATGCAAAACGGAGATTTTTACGGAATGAATACCTTTGATCAGTCTTTAGCCACGTTGTATAAATCGAATAAAGTGGCGATTGAAAACATTATGGCAGCAGCCACCAGCCCGGATGCCTTGATGATGGCGGTGCGCGGAGTTACAGATAGTTTGGAGGTGGCATAATGCGGCCAAACGGACTAGTTATTGCAATGGATGGCCCAGCAGGTACCGGCAAGTCTTCTGTCGGACGTGCTGTAGCGCAACAATTGGGCTATAGTTTTTTAAGCACGGGCGGATTGTACCGGGCTCTAGCTTATCAAGTGTTTGTGCGCAAAGTAAATCCGGCCGATGGAGAAGCTGTGTTAGCGCTAGCCAAGCAATTGGTTTTTACTTTTGAGCGTCAGGCGGATGCTACGTTAAAAATGCGGGTAGATGGGGAATATTTGGGTGATAAATTGCAGTTAGATGAAGTGGCCCAAACAGCCAGCAAAATTTCCACCAATGCTGCGGCTCGTGCGGTACTGACCGAGCAGATGCGTTTGGTCGGGAAAGACGGTGGCATTATTGTGGAAGGACGGGATATCGGTACGGTAGTGTTTCCGGATGCAGAGGTAAAGATTTATTTGGATGCTTCAGCCGAAGTGCGGGCCGACCGCCGTGTCAAGCAGCTACACGAACAAGGTGTGGCGGCAGATTATGAGCATATTTTAGCTTCTATTAAAGAGCGGGATTTGCGCGATAGTACGCGGGTGGCCTCTCCGCTTAAACCGGCTTTAGATGCAGTAAAAATTGATACTTCTGTTCTCTCTATGCCACAAGTTATCGAAGAAGTATTAAAGGAAATCAAACAACATGCTGCTTAATTTGGTAAAATTTAGTGCAAGGGTGTTCTTTAAAACGTTTTATGATTTTAAGGTAGAGGGATTGGAAAATATACCCCCTACGGGTGCTTTGATCATCGCAGGAAATCATTTATCCAACGCAGATCCTCCAGCGATCGGCGGTTTTGCTGGTACCGTGCGGGATTCGCGCTTTATGGCCAAAAAGGAGTTATTTGACATACCGGTACTAGGTTGGTTTTTCCGCCGATGCGGCTATATATCGGTAGATAGAAAGCGAGTCATCGGAGATTTTGGTGCTTTAGAGGGTGCCATTGAAGCCTTGCAGCGCGGTGAAAGTGTGGTCATGTTCCCGGAAGGCACTCGTTCCAAAAACGGTAAGCCTCAAAAACCCAAAAGCGGTATTGGACTATTAGTGTATAAAACCGAGGCCCCGGTTTTGCCGGTAAAGGTAGAGGGGACATTCGGTTGGCCGTGGGTGCGTAAAATACGCGTGAAATTCGGACAGCCGTTTCACTTACAGAAAAATCCTGCGTTAGAGCCCAAAGCGCAGTATAAACAATTTGCCAATGAAATCATGGACAAAATAAATTCAATTACTATCTAAATGGAGGAATCGCGCCTGCCTGTTAAACGGGTACGGCGTAATAAGGACTTATGACGACAACAAACGAAGAACTCAAAACAACCGAAGAAACGACCAACGAAGCCGAAATGACCATGGACCAGTTGATCGCACAACAAGAGTCTTTATCGGAGCAGTTAAACAAACGTGAAATTGTAGAAGTGACTGTCGTACAAATTACCGGAGATTATATTTTAGTAGACACAGGTGCCAAAAAAGAAGGAGCTATTTTAGTATCTGAATTTGACGGCAAAACCTTGCCGGAAGTAGGCTCTAAAATATCTGTGGTACTGGTCAAACGCGGTAATGATGAACGCTATTCTATTTTATCCCACAAAAAAGCTTTGGAAATGCAAGGCTGGGACATTTGCAAACAAGCCTATGAAGCCAAAGAACGGGTAAAAGGGGTTATCGCTCAGACGGTTAAAGGTGGCTACATTGTAGAGGTGTTTGGGGTGAACGGGTTTATGCCGTTGTCCTTATCTGAGTTACACACGGCGTACAAGCATTATTTGCCTGTAGGGGCCAAAATTAAAGCCGTGATCGTAGAATTTTCAAAAGAAAAACAGAAACTCATCGTTTCTCGTAAACAAGTGTTGGAAGAAGATGAAGCCGTGCGCCGCAAAGAAGTATTAGGCCAGATTAAAGAAGGGGATGTGTTGCGTGTGGTAGTAGCCAAGACGGACAAAGAACGTTTGTTCCTACGCTTCCACGGTATTGAAGGCGTAGTACAAATGGAAAACGTGGCTTGGAAAGAGCCGGAAACCGCTATCACTAACTTCCGCCGCGGACAACGCTTGAAAGCCAAATTGTTAAAATTAGATGCGGAAAATCAAAAATTAGAATTTGGTTTGAAACAATTGTTCTTAAATCCGGCCGAAGCATTGAAACGCCGCTATCCGTACAAGAGCTCTGTCAAAGCTACCATTACTAAGGTAGATGCGGAAAACGGGGTGGAATGCACCATTGGCAAAAATAATACGCAGGCTTTCATCAGCCCGTTTGAAATGGGACATGAATTTTCTGCCAAAGAAGGAGATACGATTACCGCGTTAGTGGTAGGTGTCAATCCGGAAACGTTTGTGGTCAATTTGTCCGTGAAGAAATATGACCAAGCGCAAAACCGCAAAGTTGTGGCGCAATACTTGAAACAAGCTCCACGCCCGACATTGGGTCAGCTTTTGGAAGATTCTTTCCAGACGGAAGAAGAAACCAAATAGTTTAGATAGTTGATAAAAGCCCCGCCGCAAAAGTAGGCGGGGTTTTTTGACGCAAAGAAACAGAGATTGTTACAATACTGATATGCCGGAAGAAAAATTATTACTGCTTTCTTGTTGTGCTCCGTGCTCGTGCGGTGTGATTGCTACGCTGGCCCGGCAAGGGCGTACGTTTACCGTGTTATTTTATAACC
>JAZNEO010000193.1:0-3244 GCA_045588685.1 Candidatus Avelusimicrobium sp.
TATGTGGCCGACGGACTGCGCCAAGGCGGTACGGAAGTAAAAGTAATGTCTATGCATGCTTGCCACCGCAGTGAAGTGATGAAAGAATTGTTAGACAGCAGTGCCTTGGTGATTGGTTCTCCCGTCTTAAATTCGGAAATTTTCCCGGCCATGGCAGATGTATTATGTTATGCCAAGGGACTTAAGAAAAAGAATTTAATCGGCGGAGCTTTTGGCTCTTACGGCTGGAACCCGGCGCCGATTCATGCGCTGGCAGATACGTTAAAAGCCATGAATATAGAACAGGTATCCCCGATTGTTTCTTCTAAATTTGCTCCGACGGAAGAAATTTTGAAAGCTTGCACGGAACTGGGCAAAACGGTCAGCCAAAAATTAACAGAAAAATTAAAATAATATGGCGGAAACTTCCTTAGCAGACGGATTGTCTTTTATTACGTACGGTTTGTATATTGTGACTACCCATTGGCAAGGCAAAGACAATGGCTTAATCGTCAATACGGCCTTTCAAGTAACGGCCGAGCCGGCACGCGTGGCCATTTCCGTCAATAAGGGCAGTTTAACGCATGATTTAATTTTGCAGAGCCGTGTTTTTGCGGCGATGCCATTAGAGCAAAAAACAGATTTGCCTTTTATCGGGCGGTTTGGTTTTCGTACCGGACGCACCTACGATAAAATGGCCGGACTCTCTATCAAAAGAGGTTCTTTGGGAACGCCGATTGTGCTCGACCATACGCTGAGTTTCTTAGAAGTGGCGGTGGATCAAGTGATAGACGAAGGCACCCACACGCTGTTTATCGGAGAGGTCAAAGACGGCGGTTGTATACATCCGCGCAGCGACGAGCCGCTGACGTATGAGTATTATCATACGGTAATAAAAGGAAAAACGCCAAAAGGGGCAACGCATAGTTAAATTCCCTACTTTTTCTCATTGCAGAAAAAGTAGGCAAAAAGGCTAGCAAATAACGAAACTAAAAAATTAATTTTTCGGGCAACCGGACAACTCGCCAAAACGGCTCAAACAAGTCCGGTTTTTACCGAAGAAAAATTAATTTTTTAACAACGTTTCTATATTTGTAAATGAAAACAAAATGAATTTTTATTTTATACGGGAGGTTGTTTTATGAAATACGTATGCGAAATATGTGGTTATGTATATGATCCGGCAGTAGGCGATCCGGATCACGGCATTGCCGCCGGTACTAAGTGGGAAGATATTCCGGCTGATTGGGTGTGCCCCGTCTGCGGGGTAGGCAAGGACCAATTCAAACCGGCGGAGTAAGGGAAAATTTACAAATTTCTCACAAAAAATACCCCAAACTTTTGCTTGGGGTATTTTTTACGTTTTATTACAAAATAAAATTTTTATTAAGGGAGAGAATAGTTAGAGACATCTTCTCCTCCGGTATAAGTTCCATGGAAAAGTTTTTCACAACAACTTCCTTGTGTCTGATTAAATTTATAAGAAGTTAAATGTGCTCCTTTTAATTCTCCGCACATAATAGCTCTTTGTAGATAGTCTCTATCGCTGTAAACATATCTAAAAAAACAACCCCGATAAAGACCTGTTAGACGCGTAATCACAAGAGCCTTTTGATTACGATTAACTCCCACATCAATTTCCACGGACCAGTCGTCGTTTGCCAAAGAATCTATGGTTGCATTGGTTAAAAAAGCCTTTGTGTTTTGGGTATAATCGGCAGGTAGAGAAATAGATAAGTCTCCTAATTTTTGGGGCCATTCTCCGTTAGTCATTAAATAAATTTCCGCAGCTTCTGCCATAGAGCTTAGAAGAGTTAGAGCTTGCGAAAATCTAGCTTTTTCTACTGCTTTTTGGTATTGCGGCAAAGCAATTGCTGATAAAATACCAATGATAAGTACC
This sequence comes from Candidatus Avelusimicrobium sp., assembly GCA_045588685.1. Lineage (GTDB taxonomy): Bacteria > Elusimicrobiota > Elusimicrobia > Elusimicrobiales > Elusimicrobiaceae > Avelusimicrobium. Next base: position 1,880 of record JAZNEO010000193.1, read on the forward strand.
GCGACGAGTAGTTCTATCAGCGTAAAAGCTTTTTTGTTTTTTCCCATCTTTTTCTCCTCGCTGTTTTCGGAGGATGAGCATAAAAAACGGCCGATTAATACCCAGGACCTACCAGGGACCCAGACATTAAACAGCCGTAGTTCGTACGCAAATGCGTACGAACATTCGGCATTGTACACACAAGGGATCAGCTCGTGCATACAATGCCTAAACAGGCTGTTTTTGGTCTGGTAGGTCTCTGTGAGTCCTCCTGCTAAGCAGGAACCAAAAACAGATTAAATTGTCACTACCTCCTCATTATAACAAATAAAATTAATATCCGTATGCGTTTTGGCACTTGTTGGCGTAGGTGAATTTATAATCATACGTGGTGTCAAGCCACACAATATGGCTCATGCCCTGCGCGCGCATGGCCTCAAAAAGGGTATCGGGCGTTTTGTGTTTATGCCAGGGCCACGGGATAAATCCCAGGAGTAAAAAAGAACAGATGGAGGCTTTTTTGATGTCGCTTGCTTCAGAAAAGTCCGTCTGTTGTGCGTTTAAATCTACGCTGTATTTAGTGGCGCTATAGAGCCCGCAACCTGTTAACAAAAAGAAACAGGTACATAAAATACATAATTTTTTCATACTTTTTAAATTAGTAAATACCAGGGCAACAATCAAGAAATAATTTTATTTAGATTTGCAAACAAACCTTCTACGCGTATAAAAACTTGCTATAATAGTTCCATGAAGATTTTATACGTATGCACTACGACAGATCGTGGCGGTGCGGAAACAGCTTTGTACCGGTTAGCGGTGGCGGCCCAACAGGCCGGGCACGCGGTAAAAATTATCTCGTTAAAACCGCTAGGCGCGTTGGCCGCACAATATCAGCAGGCCGGGTTGCCCGTCGTGTCGTTAGACGTACAAGGCAAATTCCGTCCGGTGCAGACAGCCGGTGCGCTGGCGCGTTTGCTCAAAGAAATAGAAACATTTAAGCCGGATGTGGTGCATGCATTTTTATACAGAGCCATTCAATTATGCCGTTTGGCTCGACGAAAAAAGCCGTTTGTGTTAGTGAGTTCTGCGCATTATAATCCGGCCCAATTATCGTATTGGAAACGATTGATTGACCGGGGACTTAAGACAGAAGATACCGTCAGCGCGGCTGAATCGTACAGTACGGAACAATATTTAATTAATAAACAAAAATATCCGTCGGGGCAGGTGCGTTTGATAGCCAATGGCATAAATGCTACGGCGTTTGCCCCTAATGCGGAAGCAAGGAAAAAATACAGGCAAGAGTACGGATTTTCAGACAAAGAGATTGTTTTTTGTTGCGTGGCGCGGCTGGCAAAAGAAAAAAATCAGTTGTTATTAGTG
>JAZNEO010000194.1:0-1784 GCA_045588685.1 Candidatus Avelusimicrobium sp.
ATTTCGGGGATGACATCGGGAGAGTTTCGGGAATGACGACGGGTGGGATTGACGAGAAAACGGCCAAACAAGAAACAACAAACAGCGTTATTTACAAAACTCATAACTTGGTTTTGCTATAATATGTATATGAGTTTGGAAGAAATTGAACAGAAAGATTACTTTAGCATCGGCGACGTCAAACGCATCACCGGTGTGCCGGAGTATTCTATACGCTACTGGGAAGCGGAATTTGGCTTAATTAAACCGATTCGGCTTGAGAGCGGACACCGCCGCTACACCAAAGAAGATGTCTATTCTATTCTTAAAATTAAAGATTTGATCTATAAGCACAAACTCACCTTGGAAGGAGCCAAAAAGCAACTTTCCAAACATGGTTTGAAATACGGCGAAAAAACTAACACCGTAGATGTAAAATTTCTGACAGAAATAAAAGAAACTCTTTCACAAATCCTCAAAGAATGCTAAAATATAAGTACGGCACAACTTGTAGCCGTAAACATTTTGACAATCTATCGGGGAATGGCTCAGTGGTAGAGTGCTCGCTTGGGGTGCGAGAGACCGCGGGTTCGATTCCCGCTTCCCCGACCATTTAGATTTGTTACTAAGCAGGAAAGCTGTTTTACGGGGCGTAGCGCAGTTGGTAGCGCGCACGGTTCGGGACCGTGAGGTCGTGGGTTCGAATCCCGCCGCCCCGACCATTTTTTCGAAATAGAAAACCACCGCAAGGTGGTTTTTGTTTTGGACAATCGAAAAAGTTAAAAGGAAGGGCTAATCCCAAGTAGGACGTAATTTTTTGAGTTCTTTTTTAATAGCAGGTTTTAACGCAGGATCTGCATGATCGATAAACAAATGTCCTTCCAAGTGATCCATTTCATGCTGAATAGCTTTAGCTAACAAACCGCGAGCGCGGATTTTGACTCGTTGACCTTGTTCATTGAGGCATGTAATCGTTACATCGGTAGCACGCGGGACTTCCACCCACAAGCCGGGCAAAGACAAGCAACCTTCTTCCTCGATCACTTCGCCCTGTTTTTCTACAAATTCCGGATTAATAATTACCACTCGTTTTAACGGAGCGTTCTTTTTTTCAGATTCGGGGATTAAAATCAAAGCCAAGCGGTAATCCAAACCAATTTGATTGGCCGCCAACCCCACACCGTGTACCGCCAAGCAAGTTTCTTCCATATCCGCCAGCAATTGCGGCAAGATCGGAGCCAGTACGGAAAAATCGGTTGGTTTTAATTTCTGGCGCAAGATCGGATCGCCGTATTTCACCACTTTATATTTCATATTCGTATTATAGCATTTATACAACTCATTGCCTTTTTTCCAATTCCTCTAATACTTCCTGCGTAGTGACGGCACAAGACAAACGAGTTAACAACTCCGGCGTAAAAGTTTCGGCTAAATGAGCCAGTAATTGTAGATGTTGTTGGAAAAAGGCCGGCCGGTTTGGGGATAAAAATAAAAACATGGCCTTGATTTGCTTACCGCTTGTATCAGGCAATGCTTCGGGCAAAATGGCCAAAGCGGCCGTCACTTGTTCCACCTCATCGACCCGTATATGAGGAATGCTTAATCCCGTATCTAAAGTAGTGGACATCGTTTGCTCGCGTTGTAAAAGTTGCTTTTGTAGCGAAGAAGCCTCTAAACTAGGTACCGTACGACAAATTAATTTTACCAATTGAGATAATACTTCTTCTTTGCTTTGGCCCGCAGAACACAAAACAATACGGTTTGCCAGCAAGGGTGCTATTGATATATTTGTTAAATGGTTCATA
>JAZNEO010000195.1:0-2596 GCA_045588685.1 Candidatus Avelusimicrobium sp.
TTTGCTACGTGCTGCTATTGGGCCGGCCTTGTTAGATAACCCTGGCGGATTAAAACATCACGCTCGATCCACCCCTATAGTAGGCGGTTGTGCCTTGTTGGCGGGATTAATCGTTAGTTTGGTTTTTATTCGTTATACTACTGATTTTCCCACCGGAACTTTGCACAGTTTGCGCGGCATTTTATGCGGTGGTGCCATGATTTTCGGGCTGGGTTTATTAGACGATTTGAAAAAACCGGCCGGACTGAGAATTTCCGTTAAACTATTCATACAAATTTTGGCCACCTTATGTCTTGTACGTTATGGAGTACATATCAGCTTATTTGATTCTCCCGTGCTTTCTTATATGCTTACTTTTTTGTGGGTGCTGGGGATTACCAATGCATTTAACTTGTTAGATATTGCCGACGGCTTATGCGTGGGGCAAGCTGTAATTTGCTGTCTGGGTTTAATTTTTATTTCCCTTCCTTCCGAACAAATTTACGTCAATTTCGCAGCGTACGCCCTACTGGGAGCTTGTCTTGGTTTTTGGCCGTATAATCATAGCCGCCGTCTGAAATCTTTCTTAGGAGATAGCGGTAGCACATTAATCGGTTTTCTGATAGCGGCCTTGTCCATGGGAGCTGATTACAGCACCCTATCAAATGTCGGTTTTTTGGCACCTTTACTGATTTTGGCTGTTCCCATATTTGATACTTCTTTTGTTAGTTTAGTACGTCTGCAAAAAGGGAAAAATCCCTTGCAGGGTAGCCCCGATCACGCCGCTATACGTTTGCAACGAGCAGGGATTTCTTCTAAAATAATTTTAGTATCTTTCTTAACAGCAGGTGTCCTATTTAATATACTTGCATTTTGGACCACACGGCTTACGCTGGTACCCGCTCTTTGCGTGTATGGCGTTGCGCTGCTACTAACAGTGATTATTGCCCTGTATCTAATGGGCATTTCGGAACATACACATGACTAATAAACCTTCTTCCCTTCAGGTACGTTACTTGATTTTAGGCGGTGGTTTAACCGGTCTGAGTACGGCCTATCATTTAGAGCAACAAAAACAAACCGATTATTTAGTCGTGGAAAAAAATTCATTTTTTGGGGGACTATGCGCAAGCGAAGTGAAAAACGGATTTACCTTTGATTATTCCGGCCATTTATTACACTTGCACAATCCCTACACAAAACAATTAGTGCGCCGGTTATTAAAAGGGAATTTATTACGCCACAAACGCAAAGCTTTTATTAACCTATATGGCCGCAAAATCCCTTTTCCGTTCCAAGCCAATTTATGGGCGTTACCCGACAAATACCGTCGTGCTTGCGTAGAAGGCGCCTTACAAGCAGCTGTGCAACCTATTCAATCTCCGAAAAATTTTGAACAGTGGGCACAACAGTCTTTTGGCCGCGATATGTACGACTATTTTTTCAAACCTTACAACCAAAAGCTCTGGCAAATTCCTTTAACAGAATTAACGTGTGATTGGTGCGGCACCTTTGTTCCCACCCCCAACATCACTCAAATCAAACAAGGAGCCCGGCGAGCTTTGGGGAAAAATTGGGGATATAATTCATATTTTTATTATCCCAAACACGGCGGATGCGGGGCGTTGGCAAATGCGTTGGCGGCCCGCGTACCCAATACATGGTCTGAGGCAGAAGTTACCGAAGTAGATTTGGCCCGTAAGCAAGTATGTATCCAAGGTAAATGGGTCTCTTATGAGAAATTAATTAATACGCTTCCTTTGCCTGTATTTTTAAAACTCTGCAAAAAACTTCCGAAACGGATTCAACAACAGGCGTCTGTATTAAAAAGTAGTTCTGTTTCTGTTTTACAACTTGCAATTGACCGAAAAATTACCCCCTTTCATTGGATCTATTTTCCGGAACCGGAGATTCCTTTTTACCGGGTAGGCCTGCAAAGTGCCTTTTCCACCGCCAATGCGCCACGAGGTACCAGCTCTTTGTACATTGAAACCACCCAAAAAATTACCCATGTTAAAGCAGCTGAAAAAGCAATTTTAAAGACCCTATGCCAAAAAGGTATAATAAAAGAGCAAGATAAAATCTTATTTTCTTTCTGGCGCACCTTAAGTCCGGCTTACGCCATATATGATCACAACCGTTTACCGGCGGTAACAACCATTATCCGCTGGTTACACAGCAAACATACGTTATGTGCTGGGCGGTATGGCCGCTGGGAATATTCCTTTATGGAGCGCAGTTTATTACAAGGAAAAGAAATAGCTTCGTCTTTAGGAACCGACGCATGAAAATACTCGTTTTTGGGGGCAGTTTTGACCCCGTACACAAAGGCCATGTGGCCATGTTAAAAAAAGCATTGTCTGTGATTAAACCGGATGTAACGCATATTGTTCCTGCTTACCAATCCCCGTTCAAAGCCAAATCCCCCACTCCGTTTCACTTGCGTATGCAAATGGCACAAGCCGCATTTTCGGCACTAGATACACATCTCATTTTTGACGATTACGAATTTCAGCAAGGCGGCAAAACCTATTCCTATCAATTGGTGCAATATTTTCAGAAGAAATATCCCCAAGCGGACATCTACCTGTTAGTAGGAACAGACTGTTTAAATGAT
>JAZNEO010000196.1:0-3590 GCA_045588685.1 Candidatus Avelusimicrobium sp.
TAACATCTAAATTAGCCATTTCGTCTGTATACGAACCATTGGTCATTTTAATGGCTTCTTCAGCGTCTTTAATGGCTTTAGCTCCGGGGAGCATGGTGCTCCAATGGCTCTTATCCACCGCCCCCTGATACATGGGGATAGCAATAGCTGAAAGCACTACGATAATCAGTACAACAACTAGTAATTCTACTAGTGTAAAGGCAAGTTTGTTTTTTTGCATACGATTCTCCTTTTTATAAATCTGTTTTTGAAGAACGTACACAAAAGAACGGCTGTTACAGCGGACTCCTGACACGGTATCCAACCATAACAGCCGTGATCTGCCGCGCCCGAAGGCGTGGCAAACGCTCGGCACAGAGCGAGCGGGTAATTAGTCCGTCTGCCTTGTGCCTCATATCGGCTGTTTTTGGCGTGTCAGGATTGCTGGTGCAAACCCCGTACTCTGCGTACGGTTCCAAAAACAGATTCAAATTGTAGGTACTACTACTTTTATTCTACCAGTTTTCCGGTAAAATTGCATAAAAAACCCTCGCTTATGCGAGGGTCTTGAAAAGCCGTTTTTATTTTCTTTTATACTTGTTCACTAAATCCATTCCCAGTTTAATAGCTCTAAACAATCCGTTATCTAAGATAGAGGACACATTGTCGAGTAGTTCAAAGGTGCTGCTAGTTTTGTCCACTTTTGAAGCGGTGGTAATCGCTAAATATTCTACTGATTCGGCGGTTTTTTTGATTTGTACCAGCGTGCGTACCGCGTAAATTACTAAGATTACAAAGGCCGTCACAGCCACTAATGTCATAATTTGATAAAAGTCCATAACCCCTCCTGTTTTTCTTTATTTAACCAGTTTAGAAGGAACAGGTCAAGGGGGAAAATAAAATTTTTTTGAGGCAGGAAAATGAACTTTAAAATTTCTCGAAGAGAAAATGAAAAAAATCAAAATTTCATCTTTAAAAAGATAAAAAATATTATTCATTTTCCATTAAAAAATAAGAACTTTTTGAAAACTCTTTGCAAGCTAAAATTTTTTATGTAAAATTTAATTTACCGCGCAACCCCATTTGCGCACAAACTACTTTAAGGAAGAAAACCATGGAAAACGCAGAAGTTATTAAGCATATCGTCAAACGTGACGGTAGCATTCAGCATTTTGATTCAAAAAAAATTAGCACCGCTATCGCGAAAGCAGCCGAAGTAACCGGCGAGTTTGATGCAGAAACCGCTAAAAAGCTAACGATTCGAGTCATCAATATTATTCAACAATTGTATGCCGATACCACTCCCAACGTGGAAAATGTGCAGGATATTGTAGAAGATGTGTTGTTAACTTCTAATTATCACAAAACAGCTAAAGCATATATTTTGTACCGCGACCAGCATGCGCGTATCCGTGAAATTTCTTCCAAATTTAATGTGGATTTAGTGGATCAGTACTTGAAGCAATTAGACTGGCAGGTTAACGAAAACAGCAACATGGGCTACTCGTTGCAAGGGCTCAACAATTACATTTCTTCCGAAGTAAGTAAAATTTATTGGCTCAATAAAATTTATCCGGAAAAAGTGAAACGGATGCACTTGGAAGGGGATATCCACTTGCACGATTTGGGCTTGTTGGGTGCCTATTGTGTGGGATGGGATTTACAAGATTTGTTGCTTAGTGGTTTTACCGGTGTAGTGGGTAAAGCAGAAAGTAAGCCTGCCAAACATTTCCGCACCGCTTTGGGACAGGTAGTCAATTTCTTTTACACCTTGCAAGGGGAAAGTGCCGGTGCGCAGGCGTTCTCTAACTTTGATACCCTGCTCGCTCCGTTTATCTATTACGATAAGCTTACGTATGAAGAAGTTAAACAGGCTTTGCAAGAATTTTTATTTAACGTCAACGTGCCGACCCGCGTAGGTTTCCAAACGCCGTTTACGAACTTAACCTTGGACCTCAACGTGCCGTCTTATTACAAGGACCAACCGGTTATCATCGGCGGTAAACTGATGGATAAAACGTACAAAGAATTCCAAAATGAAATGGATTTACTCAATCGCGCGTTCTGTGAGGTAATGCTCGCCGGCGATGCCAAGGGCCGCGTGTTCACGTTCCCTATTCCGACGTACAACATCACCAAAGATTTTGACTGGAATAATGAAAAGCTCACCCCGCTGTGGGAAATGACCGCTAAGTACGGTATCCCGTATTTTGCGAACTTTATTAATTCGGATATGAACCCCGAAGATGCCCGCTCTATGTGCTGTCGTTTGCGTATTGATAACCGGGAACTTCGCAAACGCGGCGGCGGGTTGTTCGGCTCGGCTCCGCTGACAGGTTCTATCGGCGTGGTGACGATTAACTTGCCCCGCTTAGGATATCTCTCGCAAAACGAAGATGAATTCTTTGCCAACTTGTTAGACCGTATGCAAACGGCTAAAGAAAGTTTGGAAATCAAACGCAAAGTCATTGAACGTTTTACGGCGGCCAATTTATATCCGTATATGAGCTTTTATTTACGTAGCGTCAAAGAACGCTTTGGTAAATATTGGATGAACCATTTCTCCACGATTGGACTGGTGGGCTTGAATGAAGCCGCCGTCAATTTGCTCGGAGAGGATATCGGCACTGAAAAAGGAAAAGCATTCGCCGAAAAAGTGCTCACCTTTATGCGTGAACATTTAGTCAAGTTCCAAGAAGAAACCGGGAACAATTATAACTTAGAAGCCACCCCGGCCGAAGGTACTTCGTACCGCTTGGCTAAACTGGATAAAGAACATTATCCCGATATTATTTGCGCCGATGAAGAGATGTATAAACAAGGCCACCAGCCTTTCTATACCAACTCTTCCCAATTGCCGGTCAATTATACCGATGACGTATTTGAAATGTTAGACTTGCAAAACACCATTCAATCTAAGTATACTGGTGGTACTGTACAGCATATTTTTACAGGCGAACGTATTAAAAACTTAGATGCCATGAAACAGTTTATTAAAACTGTTTGCGAAAGATACACTTTACCGTATTTTTCCATCACGCCGACGTTTAGTGTCTGCCCTAAATGCGGTTACATTGAGGGAGAACATTTTGAATGTCCCAAATGTAAATCGGCACGTATGCAGGAGCTGGAACGTCAGGTACGCTTGCTCGAAGAACAGCTTTATAGTAAATAATTACACCTAATACCTTTTTAGGGTTACGCGCTAACCCTAAAAAGCAGTTCGGTTTGTGCGCAAAATTTGTATAAAATTGATACAATAGTTGTAGTAAGACCGAACCAGCCGTATCGTTAAGATGCAACCATAAACTAAGGAGAAAACCCATGACTGCAGAAGAAAGAAAAATTGTTGAAAATAAAATCACGGAGCTCAAAGAAGAAATGAAAGAGGTACACGGTTCCAAATGTGAAGTGTATTCCCGCGTAGTGGGGTATCTCCGTCCGGTACAAAACTGGAATAAAGGTAAAAAAGAAGAATTCGGCATGCGCAAAACCATGCATGTAGAATGTGGTTGCGATAAATAAGTTGTAAGAGCTTTTGTATGAAAATTGGAGGGTTGATCAAGTTCACGTTGATTGACTACCCGGGCGTAGTATCAGCTATTGTGTTC
>JAZNEO010000197.1:0-2898 GCA_045588685.1 Candidatus Avelusimicrobium sp.
CTGGAGTAAGGCCAAACATGTATTTTACGATAACGCCAAATATGCCAACAAAGACTCATGGCCGTAATAAATCCAAAAATTCCCAAACTGATAAATGAAGTGAAAAAGAACACCGCAAAATTAAAAGGAACACCGCTCCAAGATTTTTCATTTCCCCACCAATCCCCTTCAAAACGGTTCAATCCGATGTTTGTCCACAAATTAGGCAATAGCCACGGGAGAAATAAAATAAACACGACTAACGGAACACCGATAAACCATTTGAGCGGACGTTTGTAATGCCAAGCCTGCCCAAACAGTAATACAGAAAAAACACCAAACAATAAGGCTCCAAAATAATGGCTGTAACTGAGCAGTAAGGAGAATATGCCAAACACCAGCCATTGTTTAACAGAGATGTCCTTACCGTGTTTTACTAAATGGGATATTTCTAAAAAGCTAAAAGTTAAGACCGTCGACAAAAATAACATCAAAGCATACGGACGCGCGTGCTGGGAGTAGATAATCATGTAGCCGTTGCTAGCCAAAAAGAGAAGGAACACAAAGCAAAGTTGAGTTCCCCACCGTTTCGGAAATAAATATAACGCAGAAATAAAAGTTCCTAACGTAAATAGTAAACTGGGAATTCTGAGCCATACTTCCGACCCATACGGAGCGAAGTGATTCCAAATATACAAAATAAAATTGTGTAAAGGCGGGTGTACGTCCACCATCAACCAGTGAGAGATTATCCAGCTAAATGATAACGCCGGATTAGAGGTAACAGCCGTAAACACCTCATCATACTCAAGGCCTACCTCCACGATTAAAACCCGACAGGCAACCGCCCACATGAAGATTAAGCCCCAAATGACCCACCATATTTTTTGATTCCATGATTTCATATGCAATATACCTGTAAAACATCTCCTCGCACAAAACTATATCAAAAACTAAAAACCTCTTGCAACCTTTTACTTTTCCGATATTTCGCAAGTGTTCCTGACAGATATGCTAAAATAGAACTATGATTGCTTATTTACAGGGAACGATATTGGAAGTACGTGAAGAAGGGGTCATCCTAGTCTGCGGTGGAGTAGGGTATGAGATTAATTTGGCCCGCAGCAACGCCGCCGAGTTGGAAACCGGACGGGAAGTCTCCTTATATATTGCAGAATCTATCTCTCCTTACGATGGCACTGTATTGTACGGATTTTTAACTAAAGAAGATAAAGAGTTATGGACCCTTTTTAAAACAGCTATTCCCAATACAGGGGCCAAAAAAGCATTGGAATATTTGAACAAGGCCTTACGTTCTGTAGCAGATTTCCATCAGGCCATTTTAGCTCGCGATCCAAAAATTTTGACCGGCATTTTTGGCTTTACCGCTAAAACAGCCGAAAAATTAATCAATTCTCTGAAGGACAAAATGGATGCCGTCAGTGTGCAGGGAAGCAGCAAAATTAAAGTACTAGACCAAGCTCCCTATATGAGCGAAGTGCTGGAAGCACTTACGGCCTTGGGCTATTCCGCCGCTGAATCCAGACGGGCGATTGAACAATTATATCAGGAAGGAATTTCTCCTTCGGAAAAAATTGAACGTATCATTACCGAAGCGTTACGGGTGCTTAAAAAATGACCAACCAAAACGAAGTATTAAACGTACAGCAATTAGCGGAAGAACAAGGTGGCTTAGAAGCGGCCTTGCGCCCTAATAATTTAGACGAATTTGTTGGGCAAGATAAATTAAAAGAAAATTTGCGCATTTTTATTGAAGCCGCCCGAAGCCGCGGGGAGGCATTGGACCATTGTTTGTTTTATTCCCCTCCGGGGCTTGGAAAAACCACCCTAGCCAATATTTTAGCCAAGGAAATGGGGGTCAACATCAAAGTAACTTCCGGCCCTGTGCTGGCGCGCCCGGGGGACTTGGCCGCCATGCTCACCACCGAACTGGCCGACGGAGATATTTTATTTGTAGATGAAATTCACCGTTTAAATCCGGCCGTAGAAGAGGCCTTATACCCGGCCATGGAAGATTTTACTTTCTTTATCAATACCGGCAAAGGAGCCGGCTCCACCACGCTCAAATTAGCCGTACCAAAATTTACCTTGGTGGGTGCCACGACTCGTTCCGGATTACTGACCGGCCCTTTGCGTGACCGCTTTGGGATTGTCTTTAATTTGGGCTTTTACGAAATTAAAGGAATTACTGATATTTTAGCCCGTTCGGCCCGCCTCTTAAATATCGCAGCAGACCGAGCCGGTTTAACTGAACTGGCCAAGCGTTCCCGCGGAACGCCGCGCATTGCCAACCGCTTATTGCGGCGCGCACGGGATTTTGCACGAGTTAAAGGCGACGGTGTTATTACCGAAGAAATTGCTATCACGGCCATGAACTCTTTAGACATCGATAGTGAAGGGCTGGACAGTGTAGATAAGCGTATTTTACAGGCCCTTATTGAACGCTTTGGAGGAGGCCCTGTCGGTGTAGACAACCTAGCTATCGCGGTTTCCGAAGCAGTTGATACGCTTACGGATGCTATCGAACCCTATTTAATCAAGGCCGGATTTATTGCTCGCACCCCGCGCGGTCGTGTGGCTACCAAAAAGGCCTATGACCATTTAGGCAAAAAACGCGATGAAGGACTTCTGTTTTAAATGAAAAAAATCATTCTTTGCTGTCTACTCGTAGTAATTGCAACGCTCGGCTATGCCCAACAAACGGTGCGAGTTCAATTAGCTGACGATCTTACAAAGGCCCAAGTGCAAACATCAGGCCGCGTATATATTTATGCGTTAAATAGCTCCAAAAAATATAAGGTAAGCCGCCCGGAAACAATTGATATCCTTTGGCGCAAAGGGAAATTACAAATCGGTGCGCTGACCAGTGAAGATACTTTGGTGATAGAACCTGATACG
>JAZNEO010000198.1:0-3219 GCA_045588685.1 Candidatus Avelusimicrobium sp.
TCCGGAGCAAAAGGATGTGCTTGCGCAAATTTATCTAAATTGCTCAACACGTCATAGGCTTTTGGATTGTATTTCATCGTGCAAGAACCTAGCGGATAGAAATGACTGTCCAAACAATAATTCTGACGGGACAAATTGGTAAAATGCCGAACGGTATCCTGTTCGGTAAGTTCAGGCAAGCGATCTTTCGTTTTGCGCAAATACTTTGCCGGCACATATTTTTCCGGTCCAAATTGCGGTTTTTCAAAACGCACACCGCGACGGCCCGCGTGGGATTTTTCAATACTGAGTTTACTGGCTTCTAAAATCTCTTGCATATTAAAACCCCCTCATAGCCGTTACATAAGCGTTCAAATCGGCGTCGGTTTTTGTTTCCGTTACGCATACCAGCAAACAATTTTTTAATTCCTTGCTTACTTGTCCCAAATCATAGCCGGCGGCAATTCCTTTCTTTGCTAATTTTTTAATGACTTGTTTGGCCGGAGTCTTAAGTTGCAGTACAAATTCATTAAAGAAAGGCGTGTTAAATTTAAGCGTATGCCCGTCCGCTTGCAAAAGCTCTGCTAGTCGGTGTGCTTTTTCCAAATTAAGTTCGGCTACTTCTCTAAGTCCCTCCGGCCCTAACAAGGTCATATAAATGACTGCATTTAATGCACACAAAGCCTGATTGGAACAAATGTTAGAAGCGGCTCGTTCGCGACGGATATGTTGTTCGCGTGCTTGCAAGGTCAGCACAAAACTGCGCTTGCCGTTTTTATCTTTTGCCATTCCCACAATACGACCGGGTACTTGGCGAACAAATTCTTTTTTACAGGTAAAAATCCCCAGTCCCGGGCCACCGAAATGCATCGCATTTCCAAGCGGTTGCCCTTCGGCCACAGCAAAATCAGCTCCGTATTGGCCCGGCGTATGCACCAAAGAAAGTGCCAACGGTTTAGCCACCGTTACAAACAAGGCCCCCGCTTTGTGCACCAGTTCTCCGATGTCTTCCAGCGGTTCTAATTGCCCAAAAAAGTTCGGCCCGGCGACTAAGAACGCAGATACCTCCGGCGTCAGTTGTTTTTCTAAAGCCGCCAAATCCACCGTACCGTTTTGCAAAGGTACTTCTTCCAACTTCACGTTAGCGGTGTGTTTCAGATAAGTCTTTAACACTTCTTTATAATGCGGATGCAACCCGGCAGAATATAAAATTTTCGTGCGGTTATTCACGCGCAAACACGCGGCCGCTGCTTCCGCCAAGGCCGTCGCTCCGTCATAATGAGAAGCGCTGCACACATCCATATCAAACAAAGCACAAATACAACTTTGAAATTCGTAAATTGTTTGCAAAGTACCTTGACTGGCCTCGGCCTGATAAGGGGTATAAGCGGTTAAAAATTCTCCGCGGCTACTTAGTGCATTGACTGCCGCCGGAATAAAATGTTCTTCACAACCGGCCCCAATAAAATTGGACAACGATTGATTTTTATCGGCCAGCTCTTTGACGTGGCGGGTCAGTGCTCCTTCCGGCAAGGCTTCCGGCAGAGAAATAACCGGATGTAATAAATCCGCCGGCACTTGTGCAAATAACTCCTGCACCGTGGACGCACCGATTTTTTGAAGCATTATTTTTTTATCTTCTTGAGTATGGGGAGTAAACATAAAATCCTCTAAAAAACCCCGCCCACAGGCGGGGATTTATTACTTATCTAAGGTGTCCTTGTAAGCCTTCAAATCCATTAATCCTTCATATTCTTCCGGCTTGCTGGCTTTGATTTTAAATAGCCATCCATCCCCGTGAGCGGCGCGGTTGACTAAGGCAGGATCTGCATTGACCGCCTCGTTCACTTCTACGATTTCGCCGCTGAGCGGAGCATAAATTTCGCTGGCAGATTTAACAGATTCGATTACACAACAATTCTGTCCGGCGGTTACTTGCGTGCCGATTTTCGGTAAATCTACAAACACAATATCTCCGATTTCCTGTTGGGCATATTCGCTAATGCCTACAGTAGCCACTCCATTTTCCAAATAAGCCCATTCATGGGTTTTTACATATTTACTATTTTCTGCCGTATGCATATTTTCTCCTTATACCCGATTTTGATAAAACGGTGTTTTTACTTTCTTAGCCGGCAATTTGCGGCCGTGTATTTCTATTTCTACTGCGTCTCCTTCTTGCAAATCCGTATCGGCATATCCTACAGCAATCCCCTTAAAGAGCGGAGAAAATGTACCGCTGGTAACATAGCCTTTTTCTTTGCCGTCTTTAAAAATTTTACACCCTTCGCGCGGCACGCCGGGAACAGTCAGCATAAACCCGGTCAATTTTCTTTTTAAACCGGCTACTTTTTGGGCGGAAAGGACTTGTTGTCCGATAAATTTTTCTTTGTCTAATTTAACCACCCACCCGCAACCTGCTTCGTACGGGGTTTGTGTTCCGGTGGCGTCCACGCCGTTAAGCAAATAGCCTGCTTCCAAACGTAGCACGTCGCGTGCGCCTAGGCCGCACGGTTTTACACCGGCAGTTTTGAGGCTGTCCCACAACGACACAATCTGTGCCGGCGGTAACATAATTTCGACGCCGTCCTCGCCCGTATAACCAGTGCGGGTCACGTATCCTTTGGCACCGAATAATTCGATTTCTTTAATCGTAAAACGTTCCATGTCTTGCACACCCGGTATCAAAGCCGCGGCATATTCCAAGGCCTTCGGCCCCTGAAGGGCAATCATGCCCCAGTTCTCGCTATCATTGGTGATCTTGACATCAAATCCGGCCGCTTGTTTCTTAAACCACGCTACATCAATATCAATACAAGCCGCATTGACCACCACTAAATACTTTTCGGGAGAAAGCGCAAATGA
Organism: Candidatus Avelusimicrobium sp.; assembly: GCA_045588685.1. GTDB lineage: Bacteria > Elusimicrobiota > Elusimicrobia > Elusimicrobiales > Elusimicrobiaceae > Avelusimicrobium. The sequence goes on from JAZNEO010000198.1 coordinate 2,845, forward strand.
AATAGCATCATCAATAATGTGACCCTTTTCATTGACGAGGTGCGAATAGGTGCCCTTAAACGGAGTACGTTTGATGATATTGGTATTTACATACTGCAAAAATTTCCACGCGTCTTTCCCTTCTACCCATACTTGTCCCATATGAGAAACGTCGAACATACCCGCCGCTTCGCGCACGGCCTTATGCTCGGCTAAAATACTGTCAAATTGTACGGGCAACAACCACCCGTGAAAATCTACCATTTTTCCGCCCGCAGCCTCACAGGCAACGCATAGCGGCGTTTTCTTCAAATTTTCTGTACTCACGGACTCCTTCACTGTATATATGTATTGTATAAAATATAGGCCAAAAAAACAGAAGAAATGTCAACGATA
>JAZNEO010000199.1:0-7218 GCA_045588685.1 Candidatus Avelusimicrobium sp.
AATCCCGAATTGCACCGGGTCCATGCCAAATTTAAGGGCAATCGGCAGGAAAATAGGAGTGAAAATCAAAATAGCCGGTGTCGGATCCATAAAAGTTCCTATCACTAAAAGCAACACATTCATAATCAACAAAATACCGATAGAACTTTCAGATAAACTGAGCAGTCCGCTGGCCAGCATATCCGGAATTTTGGTAAATGCCAAAATCCAAGACATAATGGAAGAGAGGCCAATTAAGAACACAATAATACAGGTCAGTTCCGCCGCTTCGAGTAAAATGCGGGGCAAATCTTTTAACGTAATCGTTTTATAAATAAACGACAATACTAGCGCATAACAAACTGCAATAGCCGAGGCCTCTGTCGGGGTAAAAATACCTAGCAAAATACCGCCAATCACTACCACAATGAGTAACAAACTGGGAATGGCTTGCCAAGCGATTTTTAAAAATTCCTTCATCGGTACCGCCGCGGCCCCTTTATAGCCGCGTTTTTTAGCCATAAAGAAAGCCAAAATCATCACGCCCAGTCCCCACATAATTCCCGGGATATATCCGGCTAAAAACAGTGAAGTAATAGACACACCGCCCGCCACCGTGGAATAAATAATCAGCGTATTGCTGGGGGGAATTAAAATACCCGACGGAGCCGAGGCCACGTTCACCGCTGCGATATAATCTTTATCGTAGCCTTCTTCTTCAGCCATGGGAGTAATAATACTGCCGATAGCCGCACAGGAAGCAGAGCCCGAGCCGGAGATAGAACCAAACAACATATTAGCTACTACGTCTGTCAGCGCCAGCGCACCGGGTAAGCGGCCAACGATAGCCTTAGCCAAATTCACTAACCGCCGCGCAATCCCGCCATTATTCATAATAATTCCGGCCAGAATAAAGAAAGGAATAGCTAACAGGGTAAAGGAGTTAATACCGGTAAAGGTCTTTTGTGCGGCCATTAAAGCGGCTTTTTCACCGGGGAGTACCACTAGCATCGCCAGCGTAGCACTACACCCTAAACTCACGCTAATAGGCACTCCTAACATTAACAGGATGAGCAAGGAAATCAACAAAATAAGTCCACAAGTTAGCGCAATACTCATTGGGCACCTCCTTGTTTAGTTTGTTTATAAAGTTTGATAAAGTCGACCATATTACACAAAGAATAAACTGCCGCTAAAATACCGCCCACCGGCAAGGCCAAATACACTACACCTACCGGCACCGGTAAGGCTGAGTCCATCTGCACCATGGCATTAAGCGCGATATAGCCGCCGCCGTAGGTTAGCACGCACAACACAAACACAAAAATAATGAGCTCCGACAAAAAACCCAAGCGAATTTGATTGAGCGGGCTACAACGATGTACTAAAATGCGCAAATTCATATGATCACGCTTACCCACCACGTAGGCCGATGCAATCATGACTAGCCATAGGAACAGATATTTGGCTAATGCTTCGGTAATGGTACTGGGGGAGTTCAAAATAAAGCGTGTAATCACCTGCCAAGTAACCAGTAGCGTCATAAACGCCAAAATAACACATGATAAAAAAGCAGTAATTTTATTGAGTATATTTCTAAGTAGTGTCATAGTTAGTCCTGTTTTAGATTAGAAGTATTTTTGACGGCATCATAGACTTTTTTTACTTTAGGATGTTGAGTTAATTCTTCATGCAATCCCTTGACCGCCTGTTGCAATTCAAATGCATTTACATCTTCTACAATGGTCGCGCCGCCCTTCTTTACTTGCTCCAAACGCTCAGCAGCATCTTGCTCCCAGAGTTCCAGTTCGTAAATGGCGGCTTGATGCACCGCTTCATGTAACGCTTGGCGATCTTCTTCCGGCAAAGCATTATATAACTTGGTATTGATTACCAAATAATCCGGCACGATTAAATGCCGGGTCAAGGAATAATACGGTGCAATTTCATAATGCTTGGTATTGGAATAGGATGCCTCATTGTTTTCGGCTCCGTCCACCACACCCGATTGAATAGCCGTGAACACTTCGCCGAAAGACATCGGCGTTGCGGCTCCGCCCAAAGCAGACATCATTTTAGCATAGGTATCGGATTCTGCGGTACGAATTTTCATTCCTTTTAGATCTTGTAAATTACGAATCGGTTTTTTGGCGTACATATTGCGCGTGCCCGCCGTAAAATACGTCAGAATAGTGAAATTATATTGGTCGGTAGATTTAAATAATTCTTCTACCACGGGGGAAGTTTCAAAAAACCGTTTTTGATGCGCCAAATCATCAAACAAAAACGGCATTTCAAAAGTTAAAAATCCCTGTTCAAAACTCGACACATTAGGGTTTCCCATGACAGCCATTTCGATAATGCCATATTGCACCTGCTCCAACGTTTCACGTTGAGGACCCAATAGTTCATTAGGGAAAACTTCTATTTTATATTTTCCGTTTGTCAGTTGAGAGAATATCTCACCCATTTTTTTAACGGCTAATGTTTGGGGATGAGTTTCATTTTGAATGGTAGCGACATTCCATACTTTTGGAATATGAACCGTATCGGAATGGCAAGCTGACAACAACATCACTGCTAACAAAACTAAACAACCTAGGATACAGCGGTTTTTGCGTTTCATGAGAACTCCTATACTCAGATGCCCGCCTCAAAACGGGTTTATAAAATCACACCATCGCGGAAGACGGAAATTTCTTTATAACCAAATTTTTCGTTATTGGTTTGAGCGCGCCCCGAAGCAATATCCAGCACGTAGTGAAAAAGTGCCTCTGTGGCTTGTTCAAACGACATTCCGTCCAAAATTTGTCCGGCGTTAAAATCAATCCAATGCGGTTTGCGAGTATACAAACCGGTGTTAGTGGCAATTTTAATGGTCGGGACCGGAGAACCAAACGGATTACCGCGGCCGGTAGTGAACAAAACAATTTGCGCGCCGCTGGCCACCAAATTTGTACACGATACTTGGTCATTGCCCGGTCCGATGAGTAAATTAAGCCCGTTTTTAACGGCTTGCTCGCCATAATTTAATACATCCACCACCGGCGCATGACCACCCTTCTGCGTGCAACCGAGCGATTTTTCTTCCAAAGAAGAAATACCGCCCTTTTTATTGCCCGGGGAAGGGTTTTCGTAAATCGTTTGACCATAGCGGGTAAAATAACTCTTAAAATCATTAATTAAATGCACGGTCTTTTCAAATACTTCTTTACTTACGGCCCGTTTCATCAGCAGTGTTTCTGCGCCGAACATTTCCGGCACTTCGGTCAAAATCGTCGTACCGCCCAGTGAAACGAGTAAGTCATTAATGCGCCCGCATAAAGGGTTAGCCGTAATGCCCGAAAACGCATCCGAGCCGCCGCATTTAAAGCCTAATACTAGTTTGCTAGCCGGAACGGGCTCACGTTTAAAGGTTTGCGCATACGCGGCCAGTTCGTCTAGAATTTGCATTCCGGCTTCGTACTCGTCATTGACATCTTGGGTGACTAAAAATTTAACCCGCTTCGGGTCAATGTCGCCCAAAACGGGTTTGAAATTATCTAAATTATTATTTTCACAGCCCAAGCTGAGTACGAGCACACCCGCGGCATTAGGGTGACGAATTAGGCCCTTCAAAATCTCTTGCGTACGGCGATGGTCTGCGCCCAATTGGCTACAGCCCATATTGTGCGTATAGGCATACACGCCGTCCACGCGGCCTTTGAATTTTTCAGATGCGGCTTTGGCCAAACGCTGTGCGGTGGTATTGACACAACCGACCGTCGGAATAATCCAAATCTCATTGCGAATGCCCACGCGCCCGTCACTACGCACATACCCCATAAAAGAGGCTTCTGCGTGCTTGGCAACTTGGGCGGCAGGTTTTTCCTGCGGCTGATAGGTATAATCCAACAGCCCGTCCAAATTGGTTTTCAAATTGTGCGTGTGGATATGCTCTCCGCGCGCAATCGCCGCTTTGGCGTGACCGATCGGCTGGCCGTATTTAATGATATTTTCATTGGGTTGAAAATCTTGCAAGGCAATTTTATGTCCAAAAGGAATATCATTTTTTAGGACGATATCCTGCCCGCTAACCGTAACGGTTTGTCCGGCTTGCAACGGTTGCAACGCAACCGCTACATTGTCTCTGTCCGTGATGCGAATTACGAGTTGTTCTGCCATATTATTTGACCAATTCCGCTACAACGTTTTTCATCGGTTCTTTCGCTAATACTTCTAACCAATGCGCCACAGCTTGTTCAAGCCCGGCTACTTTTGTTAAATCTTGTCCGTTCCACAATTTTGCGTTGGACAGTACCGCGTGCGCCACTTGCGCAGGAGTACCGTTTTTCCACGTATTAGCAAAGAAAGCCAACACTTCCGCATCGTCTTTGACCGGGTATTTTTCGCCATTACGCACGCCGAAATACGCCCCGTTTTCTTCCTGCACCTGATAGAATTTAATAAACGCCGCTAACGAGAAAGTCAACAGTTTAGGTAACTCTCCATTCTTCTTGACATATTCCAACAAGGACGGCAGACAGCGCGCCGTAAATTTGGAGCAGGAATTGAGCGAAATATCCAACAATTTATGCTTAATATACGGGTTAGCAAAACGTTCTTCTACCGCGTGGGCAAATTGCTCTAGTTCTTCTACCGGAAGCGGCAAGGTAGGAATGACTTCCTCATATAATAAAGTATGCAAATACGTTTTGAACACGGGGTCATTCATAAAATCTAGCACGATATTGTGTCCCGCCAAATAAGCCGCCAACACCGTAGACGTATGTCCGCCGTTTAAAATACGCACTTTGCGCATTTTATAGGGCTTTACGTCATCGGTCCACAGCACGTGCGCTTTGGTTTTATGGATGGGCAAAATATCGGCCCATTCTTTTTTTCCTTCAATGACCCACAGGTTAAATAATTCACTCGTTACCAAAATATCATCTGTATACCCTAATTTTTGTTCAAATTCGGCAATTTGGTCTTTGGGATAGCCCGTTACAATGCGGTCCACGAGGGTATTGGTAAAATGGTTAGCGGTTTTGACCCATTCTATAAAGGCAGGCTCCAGTTTCCATTCCTCAGCGTATTTCAAAACAAATTCTTTGAGTTTATCGCCGTTAAAATCAATCAGTTCCACCGGCAAAAATAACAGTCCTTTATCAGCCGCCCCATTAAAAGCTTTGTAGCGTGCATATAAAAAAGCCGCCACTTTTCCGGGGAAAGAGGCGGGGGGCGTATCGGTCAATTTGACACCTTCTTTATAAGCGATTCCGGCTTCGGTAGTATTGGAAATAACTACTTTCAAATCGGCACTTTTGGCTAATTCCTGCAAGGCTTGGTAATCATTCACCGGGTCAATACAACGGGAAACAGAGGTTAACACCCGCGTACGTTCTTGCGCTTTTCCGTCTTCCACGCCGCGCATCACTAAAGTATACACACCGTCTTGCTTATTAATCTTCTCACACATTACCGGAGAGCTAACAGGTTGGCACAACACAACAGAACCTTCAAACACACCTTCTTCATTGGCTAAATCTATCATCCAATCGGCAAAAGCACGTAAAAAATTACCTTCTCCAAACTGCAAAATCTTTTCTGTACGTTTTCCGTATACCTTTTGAATGGTTTGATTGACAGATGGCATAAGTTTAATCTCCTTAAAATAAAATCAGCACCTTCTTTTCTCTTTGTATCATTTTTACGGGGGGATTTGCAACGGATTTTGACAGGCTTGGAAAAAAGATTATAAAATTCAAAATAGGTACACTATATATTAGGAGAAACTATGCACCCAGTTTTAACAGAAATTTCTAAAATCGGTATCGTGCCGGTCATCGCCCTAGAAGATGCCGCCGATGCCGCGCCCTTGGCGCAAGCTTTAATTGAAGGTGGCTTACCGTGTGCCGAAGTAACTTTCCGCACCGCCGCGGCCGAAGAAGCCATTAAAATTATGTCCAAGCAGTTCCCTCAAATGTTAGTGGGAGCCGGAACCGTTTTAACCACGCAGCAAGCCGACCGCGCCGTAGCGGCCGGGGCTAAATTTATTGTCAGCCCGGGATTTAATCCGGCCGTTGTGAAACATTGTTTGGCCAAAAACATCCCTGTTACGCCGGGTTGTGCTACGCCCAGCGAAGTGGAAGCGGCGCTAGAACTAGGCCTTGAAGTAGTCAAATTTTTCCCGGCCGAAGCCGCCGGCGGACTGCCCATGCTTAAAGCGATGTCTGCTCCGTACGGAAAAGTAAAATTTATGCCTACGGGCGGTATTAATGCCAAAAATTTGAATAGCTATCTATCCTTCAAAAAAATTATCGCTTGCGGTGGTAGCTGGATGGTCAGCAAAGATTTGTTAAAACAGAAAAACTGGGCAGAAGTTACCCGCTTGTGCAAAGAAGCGGTGAGCTTAATGCTGGGTTTTGAATTGCGTCACGTAGGCATTAATTGTGCCGACGAAAAAGAATCTTCCGCCACCGCCGATATTTTCCAAAAATTATTTGGTTTTGCCAAAGAGGATCGCGGGGGCGCGTATTTCGCGGCTGATTTTATCGAAGTAATGAAAAAGCCGTTTTACGGTACAAAAGGACATATCGCCATTGCCACTAATAGTGCTGACCGCGCCGCGTACCGTTTAGAAAAAGCCGGCGTGAAATTAAATTGGGACAGTGCCGGTTACAACGCCGACGGTAGTTTGCGTGTGGTCTATTTACAAGACGAAGTGGGCGGTTTTGCCTTACATATTTTGCAAAAATAGGAGAAGTTATGACGAAAAGAGTAATTACATTTGGAGAAATTATGTTGCGCTTAGCCCCCGAGGGCTACACCCGTTTTGTACAGGCCGACACTTACGGTGCCACTTACGGCGGGGGGGAAGCCAATGTGGCGGTATCGTTGGCTAATTACGGACTAGATGCCGCGTTTGTAAGCAAATTACCGACGCACGAAATCGGTCAAGCAGGCGTCAATGCCTTGCGCCGCTACGGCGTAGATACGCGCTTTATTGCGCGCGGCGGCAAACGCGTGGGGATTTATTATTTGGAAAAAGGCGCCAGCCAACGCCCCTCCAAAGTGATTTATGACCGCGCCGGCTCCTCTATTGCCGAAGCGGAAAGCACCGATTTTAATTGGGCTGAAATTTTCAAAGGAGCCGACTGGTTCCACTTTACCGGCATTACCCCGGCTTTGGGCGACAAAATAGCCGCTATTACCTTAGAAGCGTGCAAAGCCGCCAAAAAATTGGGCTTAACGGTC
>JAZNEO010000200.1:0-4561 GCA_045588685.1 Candidatus Avelusimicrobium sp.
CCGCTTGGCCTCCGACTTTGGGATTTATAGGCCAGTTTTGCATCATCGGCATATAAACCTTGGGCGCGTTTGTTGCGCATAGCCGTGCCTTCGCTGGCAGGTTGACCTGCTCCGTTGACACAACCGCCCGGACAAGACATGACTTCGATAAAGTCATACTGCGCTTTACCGGCGCGGACATCTTCTAATAATTTGCGTGCGTTTTTAAGTCCGCTGGTTACAGCTACGCGGATATGAATATCGCCTACGTTGAGCTCAGCTTCGCGCAAATCTTTTGTCTCGCGCAAGGTATTGAAAATAACCTTTCCTGCGTGTTTTGGATCAAGTTCTGCCATCGCATAACGCAATGCCGCTTCCATTACACCGCCGGACGCACCGAAAATGACGCCGCCGCCGGTTTTGGTACCGAACGGATGATCGTATTCTTCATCGGGCAGTGCCGCAAAATCAATGCCGGCTTCTTTAATCATGCGGGCTAGTCCCACCGTCGTAACCACGTGGTCCGTATCGGGGTTGTTGTCCACATAGAATTTATCCATTTTGGCTTCCGCTTTTTTAGCCGAGCAAGGCATAATGGCCACGACGACCAAATCTTCGCGTTTGCCGCCTTTGGCTTCAAAATCGGCCTTGAGCACGGGCCCCATCATTTGCATCGGGGAGCGAGCAGAGGATAAATTGGGGATAAATTCCGGCACAAATTTTTCCACATAATTGACCCAAGCCGGGCAGCAGCTGGTCAACTGAGGCAAGCGGTCTTTGTTTTGGAAGCGTTTGATAAATTCGGTAGCTTCTTCTACAATCGTCAAGTCCGCCGCAAAAGAAGTGTCATACACATAGTCAAAACCCAACATGCGCAGTGCCGCGGCAATTTTGCCGTCTACTGATGCGCCGGGTTTCAAACCAAACATTTCGCCCATACCCACACGTACGGCCGGGGCGATATGTACGGCCACTTTTTTCTTGGGATCATTAATCGCTTTAAATACTTGTTCAATTTCGTTGGAATTAGGCATCAAAGCGCCGGTTGGACAGACACGGGTACATTGACCACAGGAAACGCATTCGTGGCTTTCTACCATGTCTTTGTTAAAGGCGGTGGCAATTTTCGCACGATAGCCGCGGAATGCGAAATCAATGGCGCCGATTCCTTGTACTTCGTTGCAGATGCGCACGCAGTTACCGCATAAAATACATTTGCTGTGATCACGTACTAAAGCGGTAGCCGTTTCGTCTTTTTCGTTTTGTGTCTTTTTGGCTTTGAAACGAATATCTGTAATGCCCATGTCTTTGGCCAGTTTTTGCAATTTGCAATTGCCGGATTTAAGACAGGTGGTGCAGTTGTGATTACCAGATGCCAAGAGGAGTTCCAAATTCATACGGCGTAAGCTGCGAATTTCATCACTGTTCACGCGCACTTTCATGCCGTCACGCGGAGCTACCGTACAGGAAGCAACGACTCCCATTCCTTCCACTTCGACTAGACACAGACGGCAAGCGCCGTAGATGGCCAGTTCCGGTTGATAACAGAAAGTAACGATATCAAAATTAGCCTTGCGGATTAATTCCAATAAGTTTCTTTCCCCTTCTATAGGTACTTGTTTTCCTTCAATGGTAACAAATTGTTTCTTTTCCATATTCTTGACTCCTATGCGCCCACATTGACCGCGCCGAATTTACAAGTAGCTTTACAGCTGCCGCATTTGATACATTTCTGCGGGTCAATGGCGTGCGGTTTGCCCGGGGTACCACTGATAGCTTGTACCGGGCAAGCACGTTTACACATACCGCAACCTTTACATTTGGCCGCATCAATTTCATAACGGGCCAAGGCTTTACATACGCCGGCAGGGCAACGTTTTTCTACGACGTGGGCGATATACTCGTCCTTAAAGTATTTTAAAGTAGAAAGCACCGGGTTGGGAGCTGTTTTACCTAAAGCACACAAAGAAGATTTTTGGATAGCTTTAGCTAATTCTTCCAAGGTCTCTAAGGTTTTAAGCGTACCGCGGCCTTCCGTGATATCAGTCAGTAAGGTCAGCATTTGATCCGTACCTTCACGGCAAGGAACGCATTTACCGCAAGATTCACGTTTGGTAAATTCCAAGAAGAAGCGGGCAACATTGACCATACAGGTGTGCTTGTTCATTACCACCAAACCGCCGGAACCGACCATGGCTCCCGCTGCTTTTAAGGAATCATAATCAAGCGGCAGGTCCAAATGTTCTGCGGTTAAACAACCGCCGGAAGGTCCGCCGATTTGAGCCGCTTTGAAAGCATCGATATTTACTTTACCGTTATCTTCGGTGGTACCGCCGGCCACTTCGTTAATAACTTGGCGCAAAGTAGTACCCATCGGCACTTCCACGAGTCCGGTGTTGGCAATATGTCCGGTAACGGCAAAAGTTTTCGTTCCGGCACTGGTCGGAGTACCGATTTTCTTAAATTCATGGGCACCCATTTCAAACACTTTGGCCACAGTAGCCAAGGTTTCTACGTTATTAATAACGGTCGGTTTGCCAAATAAACCGCTGTGAGCCGGGAAAGGCGGTTTCACACGCGGCATACCGCGTTTACCTTCCACAGAAGCGATTAAGGCAGTTTCTTCACCGCACACAAACGCGCCGGCGCCTTCCATGACGTTAATTTTGAAATTGAGACCGCTGCCGAAGATATTTTCTCCGAGAATTCCTTTTTCTTCGGCTTGTTCGATAGCTTTGCGGATACGTTTAATGGCTAGCGGATATTCCATACGTACGTAGACGTACCCTTCATCGGCACCGATGGCACGGGCGGCAATCATCATCCCTTCCAAAACGGCATGCGGGTTGCCTTCCATCACAGAGCGATCCATAAAAGCACCTGGGTCGCCTTCGTCGGCATTACAAATTACATATTTTTTGCCTTCGGGTTCAATACGGGCAAATTCCCATTTCTTACCGGTCGGGAATCCTGCGCCGCCGCGTCCGCGTAAGCCGGATTCCGTCATTTCTTTGCAGACCTGTTCCGGAGTCATTTCCGTATAAATACGTTTGGCTTGAGCGTAACCGCCGTGGGCAATATATTCATTAATATCTTCGGGATTAATGCGTCCGCAATCGTGTAACAAAATACGTTCTTGCTTAGCATAGAAAGGAATTTCCGCTACGGTTTTAGAGGTTGTTCCGGTAGCCGGGTTGTGATAGAGCAAGCGGTCAATCACTTCGCCTTTGAGTAAGGTTTTCTCTACGATTTCCGCTACGTCTTCCGGTTTTACTTTCGTGTAAAAAACATCTCCTACACTTACCAAGGGGCCCATCGCACAGAAGCCGCGGCAACCGCTTAAACTTAAATAATTCTCGCGGCATCCTTTGGTAATTTCCAAGCAAAATTCAATGTTATGTTTTTTCATCTCGGCTTGAAAGGCTTCGTACACTTTCAAAGAACCGCCGGCAATACAACCGGTACCGCCGCAAATAACGACGCGTTTAGTGATGTTTTTATAGGCCTCATTATAATCTTTGGCAATTTTTTCAATATCATTTGTCGGCATGAGCGGCCTCCTGCTTTCTGATTTCATCAATAATTTGGGCGGCTTTAGCCGGAGTGACTTGGCCGTGGACGGTTTCATCCATTACCATCACAGGCGCCAGTCCGCATGCCCCCAAACACGATACACATTCTAAGGTAAATAAACCGTCTTCGGTGGTATCTTGCCCTTCTTTGAGTTTCAAGGCATTGCGCACCATACCGATGATGTTATCGGAACCTTTTACATGGCAGGCTGTGCCGTTGCAGACACGCACAATGTGTTTGCCTTTGGGCGTAATAGCAAAGTGAGCAAAAAACGTCGCAACGCCAAATACGCGGGCGGGCGAGATTTTCAATTCATTTGCGATATAACGCATGATATCTTCAGGAAGATACGAATAATGATCCTGCACTTTTTGCAGAATGGGGATTAGTTTAGCGCTGTCATAGCCGTGCTCTTTCAAAATTTGCACGGCAGGAGCGAAACGGTCAGTCATGATTTCTCCTTATTATAGGTAACTTGCAAATAAGAATGGGATAAGCAGTTTATCCCTCCTCTTGTATTATAACAAAAAAATAGACGGGTATGAAAGAGCGGACGACTGAAATTTTTGCTTATAGTGGCTAAGCAGGAGGGTATGTATTACACAAAAAAACCGCCCCGGTAAGGGGCGGTTTTGAAAACTAAGTATTGCTTAGAATCCACTGTTTTTACCGCTGGAGATAGCGTTACAAGTCTTAGTTGCATCATCGGTACCGCTAGCATTTTTCGCACAGGCGCGAGTATAGTCTCCAGTGATTTTAGTAGTACCAGTGATGGTATACCCTAAGTTTCCAGTGGCAGCTGCACCGGCGCTCGTATAGCGTTGAGCACTCAAGACGAAGTCAGCAGTAGCAGAACCCCAACCAGTAGCAGAAAAGTTAAAGTTCTTAGTGGTGAATGATTTCTTGTCAGTAGCCAAAGTACCCGGAACTTGGATGTCCAATTCCTCAAAAGTAGTTGGCCAAGAGCCAGTTTGCAAGCGGGCGCGTTCAGCAGACAAGCGAACGGTAC
>JAZNEO010000201.1:0-3704 GCA_045588685.1 Candidatus Avelusimicrobium sp.
CATGGCTACGATCCGACTTCGGTCAGCGGGACGGGCTTCCCACAAAACCGAACCCGTTATTTGTCAGAAACATTATGCAGGAAGTTAATGTGTCTGCCGCGGACACTTTGTATGTGGGAGATTCGGAAGTGGATATGCAGACCGCGCAAAATGCCGGCGTGCAAGCGTGTGCGGTGACGTGGGGATTTCGTCCGTTGTCTTTACTGCAAAGCTATCACCCTGCGTATGTGGCGCATAAAGCGGCAGATATTTTGAAATTTTTATAAGGCTTGTACGGTGCGGCGTAAGTAGCGGCCAGCATGGGTGATGCTGACTGCCGTATCGGCGGCAAAATCCGATAAACAGATTAATTTTAATTGTGTACCGCGCGGTAATTTCTGAAGCACTTTTTCTTCCCATTGGCCGCAGATAAACAAAACAGGTTTGTGTTGTGCTTTGGCCGCTTGCAATACGGCTAGCGGAGCTTTGCCAAATAAGGTTTGGCGGTCCAATTTCCCTTCGCAAGTAATTACTAAATCGGCTTGTTTGACCCATTTTTCTAGCGGCAGATGGGTGCGTAAAAAATCTGCTCCTAAAATAATTTTGGCTCCGCAGAGCGCATACAAACTGGCGCACAGTGCTCCTGCCGCCCCGGTGGAAGGGGTATGCCCGATATCTTTTCCCGTAACGCGCTTAAGCACGCGGGCATACGTAGCGAGCGCTTTTTCCAAGGCGCACACTTGCGGCCGGGTAGCTCCTTTTTGCGGACCATACACCCGTGCCGATCCTTGTGGGCCGAGCATGGGATTAATCACATCGGCCACCGCATAAATCTGCACACCGCGCAAAAGCGGACGCAGAGCAGAGAGCTCTACGCTGTACAATTGTAGAAGCGGTTTGGCCCCGCGTGCAATTTCGCGACCGCGTTTATCTAGAAACTGTACTCCCAATGCTTGCACAATACCGGCGCCGGCGTCATTACAGGCTACGCCGCCCAGCCCAATATAAATTTTTTTAGCCCCTTTTTTCAGTGCGTGCAGCAACACCTGCCCTACACCAAAAGAAGAAGCTCCTAAGGGATTTAGTTCCTCTTTTTTAGCGTTGCCCAGGCCGCAAATGCGGGCGGTTTCCAGCACGGCTGTTTTTTGCTGAGGGAGCCATAAATACGATGTGCGGGCGGATTTGCCAAAAGCATTTTGGGCGGTAAGGTATACTTTGCGTGCTAGCGGATACAAGGTGCTAAAAAAATCGATGAAACCGTCTCCGCCATCTGATAATGGAAATGCCTTTACTGTGTGTTTTTTACCTAAAGCAGTGCACAAAACGCGCGCCGTTTGGCGCGCGCTGAGAGATCCTTTTAAGCTATTGGGCAAAAGTAAAATGTGCATTAAAATTTCCAGCTAAATGTCAAAGAGACCACCGTGTTTGCTTTGGAAGAATCCTTAAATTCATCTTGGTACATATTTACGTGTTCAGTTACTTCCAGTCCAATCAGTAAATCATCTAAATAGGTTTGCACGCCTAGTCCCGCTACGGCCAATGGCGAACCAGTATTGATTGTATCTCCGGAGATAACCCCGCGGTAGTTGAGTGTTAAGAAACGATATCCGCCCGCCGCGGTAGCATAGACGGAAAACAAACTATCCGGATTGAAATAGTACGTTCCCTTTAGCAAAATATCAATCATTTGCCCGCTGGTTTCTACGTCTAAGTTAGAGCCCGGCGGATAAGGCAAGTCGCGGCCTGCGGCTGCCGCGGCAGCGTTGGCCTGCTCGATAGCAGGGTCTTTGTCAGTAAAGGAACTTTTGGAAATGTTGGCAAAAGCTAAAGACGGCCCAAGCCAAAAGTTACTGCTTTTTAGACGCCACATAAAAGTGGCCTCTGCCCGTACCGAGGTGCCGCCTATATCATACACGTCGTTTTTATCAAATCCTTTTTGATCGGAATTATTTAGTTTTAATTTATTTCCTTGTGCGCCTACGGAAATAGAAAGAAATTTGTTGCTGGTAGCATCTTTGGGGCGTTTGGCTTTTTTGGCTTCGGTTTGTTTGATTTTTTCCAGTTTTCCGCTACGAGCCGCTTCGGCAGTTTCTTTGATTTGTTCGGCTTGGGTAGGTGTTACGCCTTTCAAGAAGGCTTCCTCATCGGTCATGGCGGCGGCTTGTTGTGCGCGGATGTCAGCCGCAGACACTTCGCGCACGGTTTGTACTTGACCGTTTACAATTTCAGGTTTTTTGGCATCAAAAGCTTTTTCAATGTCCGCATCAAAACTAAGCCCGTCTTCTCCGGCGGCAGTAGCGGTCGAAGCGGCCCCTTCTCCAACGGCGACACCCGCCGCAGCGGCCGCCGCAGCTTCTTGCGCCTGTTGGGCGGCTTGGTGTTGTTCAATTGTTTTTTTGGCAGAATCGCCTTGTTCGTAATCGTACACTTCCACCGATACGATTTGGGGCATATCGATATTCACGATTCCGTCATCAGTTTGCAATTTAAGATTAAATTCATCTAAATCGGTAATGACCCCGATTAGTTGAGTGCCTCCCTTCAAATACACGCGGTGTTTATCGGGTAAAATGGCTTCTACCTCGCGTTGATTGAGCACGACCGGTCCGTAGGAAGTGCGTACGTTGAGCGTATATTCGGTTTGAGAGGTGATAGAACCGCTCACAAAAGTGCCGTCTTTAAGTTTAACGGTTTCAGCAAACAAAGGGGAAATCAGTAAGAAAGAAAATGCAAAAAGGATATATTTTTTCATAATGTTGAAATAAAAAGGCGGCGTTTGACGGCCGCCTTCTATAGATTATTTGTCTTGTTTGGTAACGACTACTTCTTCTTTCTTTTCTTCGCAGCAGCACGGCGCAACCGCATGAACGATTTTGCGCAGGGCTTTCAAAACAGCCGCCACGGTCAAGAAGCCTATCATCAAGCTGATAGCGTTGACTAAGAAAGATAAGAAGCTTTCCCAGAAGGCTACTCCAGTCAACATGGGGGTGCTAATCATCATATAAGATACATATACCGTATATACGATGGCTAAATAGAAAAATGCCACAAATACCCAGTATAAACCTTTCAAGCACAACCAGTTATGCGGCCACCAACAACATTTGTTTTTGCAAGACATAGCATACTCCTTATTTCAAATTCGGCAAAGTGAGTTTTGCCGTTAACATTTATATTGTATCAAAAGAAGGGGAAATAAGGACAGTTTTTAACAGATTATTTTTGGGCCTGCTGGCGCATTTTCTGCGCGTGGGCCAAAGCGGTTTTATCGGTGTCTGACAAGGCACCTAACATACGGGCAATTTCGCGGGTAATCTGTTCTTCAGATAGGGCGGTTAAGTGCACTTCTGTCTTTTTGCCGTCGGTGGATTTTTCAATATAAAAATGCGTCTGTGCATAAGCGGCTACGCTGGCTAAGTGGGTAACACACAACACTTGGCGGTCTTGGGCCACGGCGCGTAATTTTTGCCCGACTAACGCGGCTGTCCGTCCGCCAATGCCGGTATCTACTTCATCAAAAATCATCACCGGCACGTCTCCGGCGAGAACAGTTTTAAGCCCCAGCATTACGCGGGATAATTCCCCGCCGGAGGCAATGGCGCGTAGGGGGCGCAGTTCCTGCCCCGGATTGGGAGAAAATAAAAATTCCACGCGGTCTGCTCCGGTGGCGGTGGGGTTTTCGCTATCCATTTCCACGGCAATTTCTACTTGTAAGCCGTTAAAAC
>JAZNEO010000202.1:0-4801 GCA_045588685.1 Candidatus Avelusimicrobium sp.
TCCTAATTGTCTTCCCTAAGACCGCTTGGCCTCCGACTTCAAGGAGCGGTGGACAAAAGCCATTGGAGTACGCTACTTCCTTCTGCTAAAGCATTAAAGGATGCAGAAGAGGCCGTCCGTATGAGTAGTGGTAATTATACGGCCGAGATGAGTAACTTGGATGTTTCATTAGAGGCAGACGGCGTAGAATATCAGCTACAGACGGTCAATAACGGAGATGATTTTAACCGGGTACGCGGCGTAAATAGTAAATTAAATAACGTACGTCTGTCCAGTTATTTGGTAGACAATACGTATTTGGGCGGGCAACTGCATTGTGAAGCCAAAAGCGGCGATAGCAGAGCCGAACGCTTATGCCATCGCCTGCTAGACGGGGAAGAATTGTTCACTACTGATGACGGGTACGTGGCGTATTTGTTGGACCAAAAAATAGATGCTTCTACGTGTGATTATGTAGGGAAATATTGGGCAGAAAGCGCGGGGAGTTGTCATGAAAGTGAAGAAGAAGCCTGCACCGCTAACGGGGGCACCTATAGCGATATTTGTTATGAAAGTGAACAAGCCGCCTGTGAAGGAAATGGCGGAACATGGAACGGCAGTGAATGTTGTGAAGATTCTTCCTGTCAAGATCAAGCGGGCTGTGAAGAGCACGGCTGGTGGTGGGTCGACGGTGAAGATGGCGGATGTTTTGACAACGAATGGAGTGCTTGCGATGCACGTGGGGGCTTTAGAGGTGGGCATGGCGGGCAGTGTTATGATACGGAAGAGGAAGCTTGTACGGCAGATGATTTGGGTTTTTGGAATGATGAAAATAGTACCTGTTATGGCGATTTGGAAAGTTTTTGTGCATCAAACGGAACCTATCCATCTTTTTACAATAACCCACCATATGATCGTGGCGGATGTTATGCAACAGAGGAAGAGGCCTGCACAAATAGTGCTGGGGGCGGTTACTGGAGTGAAATGAATCAGACGTGCTATATGTATGATTATGAAGCTTGTGAGGGAGAGGGCGGCTATTGGAACTCGACAAATATGTCTTGCTACGACACCCAAGAAGAATCCGATGCGGCCGATTGTGAGTTTAATGGTGGTTATTGGGATGGAAGCACTTGCTATTGGGGCGGCGAAGAAGAAGCCTGTACGTCAAATGGCGGATATTGGGATGGATCTGAGTGCTCCTCTGATGATCCGGGAATGGATGATGACCCGCTGTTAGGATTCTTATTGTCTCATTTTGATCCGGCAAGCAGTTCCGTTGTTTTCCCAGTGACTGATTTTGCAGCTTTGCTGGGAGACAATGCCTCTTGCGGTGGCGGTATGTGCTCTACGAAAAATGATATAGTAGGGGAGGAAGATTGTAATAGTATTGGTGGGTCATATAGTGATGGGGGCTGTAGCAATTTCTCGGAAGGAGTCGTGTGTTATCTGTTGGGTTCTCAATATAATACAACAGCCAATTACAGTGACGGAAATTGTGTACTTGCCGTAGACTAAGGATTGTATTTATCTAAAACGCCGCGGAAAATTTATTTTCGCGGCGTTTTTACTATACATATGACCCCAAAAAATACTAAAATATATTTATTACTGTCTTGCACAGGTCCCGCGGAAGCGGGATATTTTATGAGTTAGGAATGTAATGTATGAATAATGTTCGCAGTGATGTACGCAACGTGGCTATTATCGCCCACGTAGACCACGGCAAGACCACCGTGGTAGATTCCCTATTAAAATTGGCCGGTCAATTTACCGTTAAAGAAGATGAAGCCCAAGAAACTGTTTTGGACTCCAACCCCTTGGAGCGGGAACGCGGTATTACCATTTTGGCCAAGTGCACCTCTGTGAAATATAAAAACCATACCATTAACATTGTCGACACTCCGGGACACGCAGATTTCGGAAGTGAAGTAGAACGCGTGCTGAAAATGGTGGACGGTGCAATTTTGATGGTGGACGCGGTGGAAGGCCCCATGCCGCAAACGCGCTTTGTGTTGCGCAAAGCATTGGCGTTGGGTCTGCGTCCGATTGTGGTCATTAATAAAATGGACCGCGACCACATCCGCCCCAGCGAGGTAGTCGACGAAGTATTTAATCTGTTTATGGAGTTGGGCGCGACGGATGAACAATTAGATTTCCCTATTTTATATGCCTCCGGCCGCGAAGGGTGGGCCAGTTTAAAAATGGAAGAGAAGGGTAAAGATATTGCGCCTTTATTGGACACTATTATTTCTCACGTACCCGCGCCGGTAGCTATGCCTGATGAACCGTTGCAAATGCAGGTTACCATGCTGGATTACAATAATTTCTTGGGTCATGTGGGTATTGGCCGTATTTTAGCCGGCAAAATTAACCGCGGACAGAATGTGGTATTACTGCATCAAAACGGCACGCAAACTCCGTCTAAGGCAGTCAAAATTGAAATGTATGAAGGCCTTGGCAAAAAAGAAGTGGAAAGTGCAGAGGCGGGCGATATTGTATCCATTGCCGGTTTGGAAGGAGTGGACGTGGGCGATACCGTGTGCCAACCCGAATTTCCCAAAGCTTTGCCGCCGCTGGCTATTGATGAGCCGACGATGTCTATGGACTTTATGGTTAACGACAGTCCGTTCTCCGGCAAAGAAGGTAAATTTGTCACTAGCCGCCACTTAAAAAACCGCTTGGAAAAAGAAGCCCAAACCTACGTAGGGCTCAAAGTGGAACAATTAGAAGGGGAAGGCAAGTTTAAAGTGTACGGGCGCGGTGAATTGCATTTGACGGTGCTGATTGAGAATATGCGCCGCGAGGGTTTTGAACTGGCGGTATCCTCGCCCGAAGTGATTTACAAAGAAGAAAACGGGCAAATTTTAGAGCCGATGGAATATCTTGTGTTGGATATTAAATCTGAGCATCAAGGCGCGGTATTTACGCTTGTAGGCCAACGTGCCGCCAAGCTGGAAAATATGGTGGCTGAAGGGGAAGACCGCTTGAGACTGGAATATTTAATTCCGGCGCGTGCGCTACTGGGATTTAAAAATGAATTTTTAACCGGTACGCGCGGCACGGGGATTATGCACCACAGTTTCCACGGGTATTATCCTAAAGTCAATTTGGCGCCTATCCGCCACAATGGCGTGCTGGTGGCCAAAGAAGACGGCGTTACGACCGCCTATGCCTTGTTTGCCTTAGAAAACGGGGGCGAGCTCTTTTTAGGCCCCGGCGAAAAAGTGTATATGGGGCAAATCGTGGGGGAAAACTCCCGCGATAATGACTTGGTGGTTAACCCCTGCAAAGCCAAACATTTAAGCAATATGCGCAGTTCTTCCAGTGATGAGTCTTACACGCTTACTCCGCCGCGGCAAATGAGTTTGGAACAAGCCGTAGAATATATTGCCCCGGACGAACTGGTAGAAATTACGCCTACCTCTTTGCGCTGGCGTAAGAAAATTTTAGTACATCACTTGCGCAAACGGGCAGCTATTGCCGAAGAAAAAATGTTAGAAGGGGAACAGGCCGACTAATCCTTTCCAACGAGCAAAAAACGCAGAACTTACGTTCTGCGTTTTTTTGTAAAAGAAATTTTTTACACTCCGCCGAAGCGGCGCGTGCGGTGCTGGTATTCTTCAATCGCTTTTTGCAATTCTTTCCCGTCAAAATCCGGCCATAAGACAGACGTAAAATAAAACTCGCTATAGGCCGCTTGCCATAACAAAAAATTAGACAGTCGCTGTTCGCCTGAGGTGCGGATAATTAGTTCCGGTGCGGGAAGCTGCGGCTGGTACAAATGCGCGGAAATATCTTGTGGTGTGACTATCGTTTTTCCTTCGGCCAGCAAGGCATTTACGGCGTGCGTAATTTCCTGTTGGGAGCCATAATTGAGCGCCAAATTAACGGTCAGCCCCGTGTGGGCGGCGGTGTCTTGCACCAAGCGGTCTATTTTGGTTAATAAATGCGGTGGCAAGGGATCCCGCGCGCCGCTTACCCAAATGCGCAAATTTTGTTTTTGTGCGGTGGATTGATATTGCTCGATTGTTTTGTCCAACAAATTCATCAACGTGTCAATTTCTTCTCGCGGGCGAGACCAATTCTCAGTGGAAAATGCATACAGAGTAAGATATTTTATCCCCAGTTTGGCGGCGGCTTCTATCACACGGCGCACCGCTTGCGCACCCTCTCTGTGACCGGCATTGCGTGGCAAATGTTTGGCCGCGGCCCAACGGCCGTTTCCGTCCATAATAATAGCAATATGTTGCGGAACAGGATTAGACATATTTATATTTTACTTCATTTGACGGGCAGACGTGTAAAAATTGCTTGGCGGGGTGGGTTTTCTTTTTATACAATACTGATATGAAATTTGCAAAATATCATGGACTTGGAAATGATTTTGTTATCGTCAATGCGGTTGAAAATGAGCTGACGGATTTTTCAAACGCGGCCCGCCAGGTGTGTGACCGCCGGTTTGGCGTTGGCGCAGACGGACTGGTGCTATTATGGCCCATGGACCGCGAAAATGTAAAAATGCGCATTTTTAATTCCGACGGTAGCGAAGCGGAAATGTGCGGTAACGCCTCGCGTTGCGTGCCGCTCTTTTGCCGAGAACAGGGTTGGACAGATAGTACGCGTCTTACGCTACATACGTTAGCTGGCCCGATTGTTACGCGATTAACGGATGTAACGAAAAATTGGGTACAGGTGGATATGGGGGCTCCTCGTTTAACGCGCGGAGAAATCCCTATGACCGGGCAACCGGACCAACGGGCTATTGAAGTTCCTATTGAAGTGAACGGACAACGTTTGGTGGGCACTGCGGTATCTATGG
>JAZNEO010000203.1:0-3617 GCA_045588685.1 Candidatus Avelusimicrobium sp.
CATCACGGGCAATTTTATGCTTTGCCGCAAAGCCCGCAAATGTTTAAGCAAACCCTAATGGCTAGCGGTATTGACCGTTATTTCCAATTGGCGCGGTGTTTCCGCGACGAAGATTTGCGTGCCGACCGCCAGCCCGAGCACACGCAAATTGATATGGAAATGTCCTTTGTAACGATTGAGGATATTCACGAAGTAGTGGAAGGGCTTATGAAGGAACTTTTCAAAGTAGGCGGTTATGAGTTGCAAACCCCATTTCCAAAACTCCCTTACAATGATGCCATGAATTTGTACGGGTCTGACAAACCGGATTTGCGCTATGATTTGCAAATCAAAAACGTAGGCGAAATTTTTGCCCAAACCGGTTTTAAAGTGTTTGCGGATGTGCTAGGTGCCAAAGGGGCCATTTATGCGGTGCGTGGGGAAAAAGGCGCGGCTATGTCTCGCGGACAGATTGACAAAATGACTGATTTAGCCAAAAAGAACGGTGCGAAAGGGTTAGTGTGGCTGAAAGTAAAAGACGGAAAACTGGAAAGCCCGACGGCCAAATTCTTTACCGAAGCCGAAATGAAGGCCTTGCAAGCGGCGGTGGCGGCACAAGAAGGAGACATTATTTTTATCGGTAGTGATGCAAATGTGCACACCTGTCAAAGCTTCATGGGAGCGATTCGCAAAGAACTGGTGAAAAATTTGACTCCCAAATGTAAATGGGCTTTTGCGTGGATTACCGATTTTCCGCTGTTGGAATTTATCCCGGAAGAAAACCGCTGGGATGCCGCGCACAATCCGTTTACCGCTCCACACGAGGAAGATTTGGACAAATTGGAAAGCGACCCTGGTTCCGTGCGCTCCTATCAATTTGATATGGTGCTAAACGGAAACGAGTTGGCTTCCGGTTCGGTGCGCAACTGCCGGCGCGAAGTGCAAGAGCGCATTTTGGCGCTGATGAAACACAGCAAAGAGCAGGCGGCCTTGCGTTTTGGTATGCTACTTAATGCCTTGCAATACGGTGCGCCTCCGCACGGTGGAATTGGTATCGGACTGGACCGCGTGACTGCTTTACTCGTTGGAGAAGATTCCATTCGTGAGGTAATTGCCTTCCCGAAGACCACGCAAGCGGTGTGTCCGCTAACGGAGTCTCCCAATGTGGTAGACGAACAGCAACTCAAAGATTTAGGCATTGAGATTGCCAAAGAATAAATTACAGCCTTCCCTAAATCTACAGAGATGCCTTCGAAAGGAGGCATCTCTTTTTTACATCGGACTTGATTTTTGTTATACTGAAAGCATGAGAATAATTTCTTTAATTTTGATGTCATTACTGCTTGCCGTAGAAACAGGGGCGGTGGTTAATGCGTCACCGGAAAAGGCACCCAGCACAACGGATAAATATGCCGATTTTTGGTATGCCGTTGAGCATAACGATTCTACTCAAGTGCGCAAATTATTACGCCAAGACAAACGGTTGGTATTCTCGTTTAAAAAAGGAATGACTCCTTATTTGTATTCCGTCAAGAACGGTAACCGTCAAATGGCGTGGATGCTGGCCGATGAATTTTGGGCGCATGTGTATGACCGTTGTGCGTGGGGGAATGCCATTCATATCGCCGCAGAAAACCAAGATTTTCCGATGTTAAAATTGACTATGAAAGCGGCTCAAATGGATGATTTATTGGAGCAGCTTATTGATGAACAGCGCTATAGCACTAAACCCAATCAAAAGAAGGCAGATTTAAATACTCCTCTTCATATAGCGGCGCTGCATTGTAACCGAGAAATGTATGACTATTTAGTCAGCTTTGGGGCTAGCGAAACAAAGGTAAATGCCGATTTTAAGACAGCGGAAGAAATACTGGCTACTTGTCCAAAACAACCAAAAGAGAAAAAATAATCAGCGAAATTTTGCCATAAAAAACTCCGCTTTTTGGCGGGGTTTTCTATATGACTGAGCAAACTTTTATTTTTCTATTTTAATGCCTTTGAAAGCTCTGTACAAGACGGCCAAGAGTCCAAACAATACATAAGCAGACATCACAATAAAAACGATATTTTGCGGAAAGCGTACCAACATCACTACCACACACACGATTAATAAAATTGTCCACACGCTCATTTTTTTGTTACGTTTTGCTTTGAAAGCGGCATAAGGAACCGTCGATACCATTAACACGGCCATGACTAACATAGCCAAGGCAACTACATTGTACACATACGGTAAATAGGCCTCCACAATGCGCATATTGTGCCCGCCCATATTGGTTTGCATAATGCTGTAAGAAATAGCAAAGGAAGCTAAAATGGCCGCCGGCGCAGGGACCGGTAAGCCGGAGAAGTATTTTTTGGAGCCTAGTCCGGCTTGTGCCATGACATTAAATTTGGCCAAGCGTAAGATACCAAAACAGGCATAAATACACGCAATCGGTGCGCCCCAAATAGGATAGTTGTGCAGCACCAAAAAATACATCAAACAGGCCGGAGCGGTGCAGAAAGAAACGCCGTCTGCTAAAGAATCCATTTCCACACCGAAATTGCTTTCCGTGCCTAACATGCGGGCCACGCGGCCGTCAAATAAGTCAAACACCGCGGCAATTAAAATCAGCCAGCCGGCTTTGGCGAAGTGTCCTTGGGCGGCGCTTAAAATGGAAAAAAATCCACACGCCAAATTGCCCAACGTAAATAAAGAGGGCGCTGCTACCGCGCCCGTATGTTTTAATTTGTTGACAGTGTTAGCTTGTTGTTCCGTCATAAATCCTCTATTTCCATAAGGCAATCACCGTATTGCCGCCTTGTACTTTTTGTCCTTCCTTTACCAGCACGCGCACCTTATCTTTGGGCAAATAAATAGCCACTTGGCTCCCAAAGCGAATCAGTCCGATTAAATTACCTACTCTAATATCTTGGCCTGGTTTGACCCAACATTCAATGCGCCGTGCAATAGCACCGGTGATTTGTTCCACATGAGCAAAACGGCTGGTGTCATTGGGGCGGAAGAATTGAATCAAGTTGCGTTCATTTAAATTTGCCGCTTCTGGATTGTCGGCAAAGGCAAATTGGCCTTTGTGGTAGAAAATTTCACCCACTTTGCCGGTAATGGTGGCGCGTTGAACGTGTACGTCAAAAATAGATAAGAAAATGCGGATGACCACAGAATTGGGGTCATCTTCTGTTTTAATGCTTAGCACGGTGCCGTTGGCGGGGGAAGCAATTTCGTCTTCGGCAAATTCCACTTCGCATTTAGGAATGCGGAAGAAAAATGCACAGAAACACGCAATCAATAAGAAAATGCCGCCGATAATTTTAAACCCGAAAAATAGGAATAAAACGGCAATTAGTAATGCAATGGAGAAAAAACGTAAGCCTGTAGAATGTACGGTAAATACCCAGCCGAAGGTTTTGGCTAAGGTGCGTTGAAGGTCTTGTAGCATAGGTCTCCTGTTGCCGGAGTGCCGGACTTAATACAGAGTGGGCAGGGGGGGACTCGAACCCCCACGGCCTTGCGGCCAACAGATTTTAAGTCTGTCGCGTCTACCAATTCCGCCACCAGCCCTTCTGTATAATTATTATAACAAAAATTTTTAAGTTGTGTAAAAAATATTTAACACTTGGGGGCCGAAGCAGGG
>JAZNEO010000204.1:0-12756 GCA_045588685.1 Candidatus Avelusimicrobium sp.
TTGACGGCTCTGACGCAAGCAGAATATTTCCGCGATGAAAAGGGACAAGACGTATTATTGTTCTTGGATAACATTTTCCGTTTTGTGTTGGCTAATTCTGAGGTATCTGCCTTGCTGGGGCGTATGCCTTCCGCGGTGGGATATCAACCCACTTTAAATACCGAAATCGGTAATTTACAGGAGCGTATTACCTCTACCAAAAAAGGTGCTATTACCTCTATTCAGGCAGTGTATGTGCCGGCTGATGACTTGACCGACCCCGGCGTGGCGGCTACCTTCTCTCACCTGGACGCTACCTCTGTATTGTCGCGTTCGCTGGCTAGTTTGGGTATTTATCCGGCAGTAGATCCGTTAGAGTCCACCTCGCGTATTTTGGATCCGCGTATTATTGGAGAAGAACATTATCAGGTGGCGCAAGATGTACGCCGCATCTTGCAGAAATACAAAGACTTGCAAGATATTATTGCTATTTTGGGTATGGACGAATTGTCTGATGAAGACAAAAATACCGTTAACCGTGCCAGAAAAATTCAAAAGTTTTTATCCCAGCCGTTTGCGGTGGGTGAGCAATTTACGGGTCGTCCGGGAAAATATGTTAAACTAGCCGATACAATCGCTTCTTTCAAAGGCATTGTGGAAGGAAAATACGACCATATCCCCGAATCCTGCTTCTTTATGTGTGGCGGGATAGAAGACGTGCTCGCTAATTACGAAAAAATTAAGGATAAAGACGAATAATTATGCCCAAAACTTTCACGCTTACTTTAATCACTCCGCAAAAACCGCTCCTGGACGGCTTGCCGGTAGAGTCGGTAGTGTTGCCGGCTTTGTCGGGAGAAATGGGCGTGTTGCCGGGGCATATCCCAATGGTGGTGCAACTGGGGTTTGGATCCTTGCGTTACAAAGAAAACGGCACGGAAAAAGAATTTGCGGTGCTAGGCGGATTTGCGGAAATTATGCGTGAAGCGGTGAATATATTTGCCGAAGGAGCGGACTTGGCCGATGAAATAGATGAAGAAGAAGAAAAGCAAAAAATCAAACGCGCCAAAGAATCTCTTTCCCGCAAAGATGCCGATATTGATTTTGAACTAGCAGAGTTAGAAATCAAGCAGGCCTTAGCCCGTATGAAGGTAAAACATCGTCATTTAGGATAAAGAAACAAGGAGAAACTATGCGAAACGTAAGTAATGAAGCAAAAGTAATGATAGGGTTAGTTTGGGTAGTAATCTTTGGAATGATCTTGATTACTGCCTTGGGTTCTTATTTTACGGTGCCGGCGGGCAGCGTAGCGGTAAAGTTGCGTTTTGGTAAAATAGTGGACTCTTACACGGAAGGGATTCATGTAAAAATCCCGTTTGTGGACAAGGTGGAAAAATTTTCCGTTCGTATCAAAAAAGATTCTTTCCAAACGGAAGCTTTTTCAAAAGACTTGCAGACCGTTAAGTTAACATTAGCCATTAACCACCGCATCCAACCCGATACGATTATTTCTATTTACCGCAATTTAGGGCCCGACTATACCAACACGGTATTACGCCCGATGGTGGAAGAATGGACCAAAGCGGTACTAGCCAAATATTCTGCAGAAGCCGTTATTTCTAACCGCGTGCAAGTGGCGCAGGAATTGGACCAAATTTTAAAATCCAAGATGCAAGAAAAACAAGTTATTGTGTCCGATATAGCCATTACGGATTTTGATTTTTCCCCGCAATTTTTAAAAGCGGTAGAAGAAAAACAAATTGCCGAACAAGAGGCCAAACGGGCCACCAACTTGGTAGAAAAAGTCAAAAAAGAAGCGGAACAGAAAATTTTGCAGGCCGAAGCGGAAGCAAAATCATTACGCTTACAGCGCGAAGTGGTATCGGATAATTTGATTAAACTACGCCAAGTGGAAGCACAACTGAAAGCCATAGAAAAATGGGATGGCCGTATGCCGACCTATATGGCCGGCGGCGAGATGCCGTTTGTCATGGTAAAATAAATTCATGAAAACCTTGTTAAAATGCTTGGTGGCGCTGGCTGTATTGGGAGCTGTTGTGTATGGAATGATGTATAAAAGCCCCCAGCGCAAAGCGTTTGAAGCGGCCTTGGCCCGCGCCCGGCAGGGGCAGGCCGCCGCTCAAGTACAAGTAGCGCACGCGTACGAGGCCGGAGAGGTAGTTGCCCCGGATATCACACAAGCCGTTACCTGGTATCAAAAAGCGGCCGCTCAAGGGGACAGCTCCGCGGCCTATGCCTTGGCGCAACTCTATTTAACAGGGGAAAAATTAGACCGGGATATGGATTCCGGTGTTTCTTATTTAAAATTAGCGGCTGAAAAAAATTACGCCCCGGCGCAGTATGCGTTGGGGCGCTTGTATCAAACAGGTACCGACAATTTACCCGAACATCTGGGGCAAGCGGCCTGGTGGTGGCTGAAAGCCGCCGCCCAAAATGATGCAGATGCGCAAGCGGCTTTAGAACAAGTGCAAGCTGAAAATCCGGAACTAATTGCGCAAGTGAAACAACTGATAGAAGCGGAACAAAAAGCGCAACACGGAGACGGAGCGTCTGCCCTATTACTGGCCGACACTTATCAAGCGGGCCAAGCGTTGGAAAAAAATGAAGACATAGCCGAAGAATGGTATCAAAAAGCGGCCGCGTTAAACGTGGCTCCTGCACAGTATGCTTTATACAAACGCTACGCCGCGAATGATGAATTAAAAGCGTTGGAATATTTGCAAAAAGCGGCAGAAGGTGGGCTCGCCCCGGCCCAATACGAGGTGGGAGACCGCATTTATCAAATGGCCCAAAATCCGGAAGAATATCAAATTGCCTTTCGGTGGTTTGACTTGGCGGCCCAACAAAATCATACCGGCGGATTGTATATGCGCGGGATTATGCAAATGCAGGGGCAAGGTACGTCCAAAAATATTCCCGGCGCGCTTGCTTCTTTTAAGCAAGCAGCAGAGTTGGGCTATGCCGATGCACAATATGTATTGGGCCAATCCTATTACCGCGGCATTGGGGTCAAAGCCAACCGTAATCAAGCACGCAAATGGCTACAGTTGGCGCGCGAGAATGGCAATACGCAAGCGGCGGCTCTGCTGGAGCAAATGCACTAATTCTTTTCCTCATCAATTTTTCTTTCCGTCTTCATAGTTTTTATAGGTCGGGTCTGAACCCGACAGGAGTCGGCACCTCGTGGGTTATGTCGGGTGTCCCCCGACCTATACCGTATGTTGCCTTTAAAAATCGGCCTTGAAGCGTAGTAAAAAAGTGTCTGCAAACGGAGTCGTCTGTTTGATATGTGTGAGTAAAGCGAGTTTATCAAACAGCCGTTTGCAGATGCTTTTTTGCTTCTTGGCCGACCGTCTTTTTGTGTACTTTTTCTTCGGAAAGAAAAGGTATTAAAAATAACACTTGACATCGTTTTTTTTTTTTGTAGCATTGGGGATAGGGTTTTGGCGTGTTTGAGACCCTAAGTCGTTAATTGTTTGTTGTGGGCCGTTTTAGAGCAGTTAACAAGTATTTTGAAGACTGGAGGGAACTCTTATGGGTTGTAATAAAAAGAAGAAAGCATTTACCCTGACAGAACTGTTGGTGGTGGTGTTAGTACTGGGTATATTGGCTGGAGTAGCGGTACCGAAGTTTAAACGGGTATTAGAAACGCGTAAGACCACGGAAGCAGAAAATATGTTAGCGGCGGTACGCACCGAGCAAGAAAAACGGTGTATTATGGGGAAGAATTACCGAGGTCTTGGGGAAGAAAGTAAACTGGATGCTTTAGCCAAGGCCACCAAGAGTGCGAACTATAGCTATAGTTTAACCAATGCCGGGGTAAGTGCGACGTCAAACACTACAGATAAATCGAAGGCTTATACATTACGTATCAAGTCTTATAAAGACGGGCAAATCTGCTGTGAAGGTGTTGGGTGTAGTGCCCTGAATAAAAACTATGTCAGTTGTGATAGTCTAACTGTACCGGACGATGAATGTTCGGCAGAAAGCGGAAGCTCTGTTGTAGAACCAACCCCCGAACCGGAGCCGGAACCGGAACCCACGCCTAGTTGTAATGAAGATGAAAAAGATGAGAGTCCGCAACCTCAGGTTGTTGGTAATATGGAGTGTTTAGTGGCGCGGAAAGCCACTTGTGAGAATGGTACCTGGGTTTATCAGAATTTGGGAATCCTACATCCTACTTGTCACTGTATTAATACGTGTGGAGAAAATGAAACATTAAATCAAACCAATTGTACATGTGAAGCAACGGAAAAACAATGTTCGGGCTCTTCTACACAAACTGTTTCTATTGACAACGGAACTTGTACGCAAACCCGTACGTGTAATACGAGTACAGGGAACTGGAGTGAGTGGGAAACGGATGAGAGCACGTGTAGCTGTGAGAGTGGATATACGTACAACAATACTAGCAAAAAATGCGAGCCGGAAGGATGTTCTTTAACTTCCGCAAAATGTCAAGAACAATATGGTTATGGATATTGGAATGTGGATTATGAGGCTTGTACCTGTAAATGTAGTACTTGCTCTTCTCCCTCGGATATGAACTGTTATATAGAAGGGATTGATGGTAGCGGCAAGCGTTGGACTAGAAATGGGAGCCTTACGTATGGTAGTTGTAATACCTCTACCTGTCAGTGGGATACCTATGAATGCAACGTTACCACAAAAGTGTGGGTCAAAACTCAAGACAGCATTAAGGCATATGAATCTTTTTTCCAAGAAGCCCAAATTGTCAATGGCGTGACCGCATGCTCTAACGCGGGAGATAAAATCCTGGTATTTATGAATGGGACCAAAGATGGTGGCGGTTGTGGTATCTATAATTGTACCGGAGTTGGTACTGGTGCCTGTTGTATGGGAGGTACTGAATATACATGTACGAAGCAAGAGAATAGTTACTCTTCCTTTGAGATAGGTTGCACTTTCTGATAAAAATAAACCATTTCCCTGCTCCTGCAGGGAACTCCAGTAAAAACACACACCCTCGGGGAATTTCCCCGGGGGTGTTTTGCGTGAGTTAACGTCTAATCAAAAAAAGGGCTGGGGAAATTTTTTCTATTTTGCTATGATAAACTACTTTTAGGTGCTTACTAGCACAAGGGGGGAAACATGAAAAAAGTAATATGGTTAGCGTTTTTGTGTATCTGCGGCTTGAACCTTCAGGCTAAGCCGCTCATGGTAACCGGCAGTGATCAGCACCGCGGCAAGGAAATCGGCTCTGTGGCTCCTTTTACTGCTTTGTCCGTCAGCGGACAGACCGAGGTGGATTTCCAACAGATTGAAGATGAAAATTACACGGTGTCTCTATTTGGACCAGATAATCTGGTGGATTTAGTGGAGATAAAAAGCGAAGGAGGCACTTTATTGATCCATTACAAGGAACCGTTGGTAGTTAAGGGCGATCACCATTTACGGATACTGGTATTGGCCCCGTCGATCAAACAAATTGAGGTAAAAGAGCACGGCGAAGTGCAGTTAGTGGGAGAATTAGATGTGCCGGAATTGACCATTTGGGCAGACGGCAAGACAGAGGTGGACGCAGACAGCATACAGGCACACACGGTTAAAATACATACCAAAGGAGACAGTGAAGTAGATATCGGTACGCTCACTTGCAAAGTCTTACACGTGGAAACAGCCGATAAATCTTCGGTGGATGTACAGCGCCTTGCTTGTGAACAGGTGCATACCTTGGCGCATAACCGTTCCGACATTTCTATTTCCGGCTTGACCGGAAGTTCTGTAGTGGCCGAAACCAAACAAGCTGCAGAAATAGAATTAAAGGGCAAGACGGATAGAGCTTCCTTAACCGCCCGTGACCGTAGTGAGGTAAAAGCCAGCTCTTTGCAAGCGAACAATGCTGATGTCATGGCGGGTAATTCGGCACATATTGGGGTGCGGGTGGAAGGTACGCTCAATGCGCAGACCGAAAAACGCGGCGTCGTAGAATATAAGGGTTGGCCGCGTGAAATTAATCGTTCCGGCAAAGGGCTTGTGCGTAAAAACAGCTAAGAAAATTTTGCTAAAAGATCCTCCGCTTGTAAGACTGGGCGGGGGATTTTTATGCATATACTTTCTTGTGAAAACTGAATTTACTAAAATATAAGCAGGAGCCGATATGCCGCAATTTTTAGCTGATATTAAAGAGACCGAATTTTTTATTGAAGGTGCCGAAGCACATCATGTGTGCGGCGTGGCCCGTCATGCAGAAGGGGACGAAATTAAAGTGTTTGACGGGAAAGGCAAGCAGTACACCGCCCGTATTACCCGTGTGCAGAAAAATTTTGTGCGCGGGGAATTGTTGGAGCCAATAGAAATAAAGCGCTCGGCTTTATCTTTGCAATTGTGTTTTGCGCCGTCTTCGCGCAATACGTTAGAAGATGTATTGGATAAATGTACGCAACTGGGGGTTAGCTCTTTTCAACCGATTTATACCGCGCGCAGTGAATATGATTTACTGAAAAAATGGGAACAGAAACAAGAGCGGTGGAATCAAGTCATTTTGTCTGCTTGCAAACAGTGCTCGCGCGGAGAAGTGCCTGTTTTAAATGCACCTATGGATTTTGAGAAATGCGTGGCCCGCGCAGATACACCTTCATTACTAGCCTATGAAGCCGAAGAAACGCATACTTTATCTTGGGGACTTGAAAAATTAGGTGCTCCTAATACTTTGAGTATTTATATTGGTCCGGCTGGCGGCTGGACCGATGAAGAAATTATCGTAGCGGCGCAATACGGCGTACTGCCGGTCACGCTTGGCCCGCATATTCTGCGAGCTGAGACAGCCTGTATTTCTGCGTGTGCTAAATTATTATGAAATTTTTCCTAAAAACATTCGGTTGCCGCGTTAACCAAGTGGAAAGCCAAGCCATTTTAGAGGCCTTTTCCACCCGCGGTTGGACGCCTTGTCCTATGGAAACAGCCGATTTGTGCCTGCTCAATACCTGTACCGTTACCCATCAAGCCGATAAAGACGTGGAAAAATTAATCCGCCAAATTTTGCGCCGCAATCCTGCCGCGCGTTTAGTGTTGACGGGTTGCTACGCGGCAGCTCACCGCGCGCATATCCAAGAAATTTTTCCGCAAGCTGAAATTGTCGGAAAATATGAGTTGGGGCAAAAATTATTTGGAACGGAAGATTTATGTTGGACGGTGTCCGGTCACGAGGGGCACAGCCGTGCTTTTATTAAAATTCAGGACGGTTGTGATTGTTTTTGCACCTATTGTATCGTGCCGTTTGCGCGCAATATCAAACGCTCTAAACCCGCCGCAGATGTCTTGCAAGAAATTGTTTCTTTGGTGCAAAAAGGCTTTGGCGAAATTGTGCTGACCGGTATTAACATCGGCAATTACCGTTGCGCGCAAACGGGCAAAGATTTAGCGGCTTTGTGCGAGGATATTGCCCATATGCCGGGGCATTTTCGGGTGCGTTTTTCCTCTATTGAACTGCAAACCGTTACGGACGGTGTAATCGGTGCGATGGCTAAGTATCCGGCACGTTTTTGCAATTATTTGCATTTGCCTTTGCAAAGCGGTTGCGACAAGGTGCTTGCGGAAATGAACCGCCACTATACTACCGCCCAATATGCTCAAAAAGTGTCCAGTCTGCGCGCCCGCGTGCCGGGGGCCAGTGTATTTGCCGATGTCATAGCGGGGTTCCCTACGGAAACAGAGGCAGATTTTCAAATCACTTACGATTTTATCGCACGCCAAAAACTATGCGGTTTGCACGTATTTAGTTATTCGCCGCGTCCGGGTACAAAAGCTGCCGCTTGGCCGCAACTGGCCCCGGAAGTAATTAAAGCTCGGGCGGAGAAATTGCGGGAATTAGATAAAAAACTGCGTGCTGATTTTGCTGCCTCTTTGGTGGGTAGCCTGCAAGAGGTGTTTATAGAGGAGCATAGCGGTCAAGGCGTGCGCGGGGTAACCTCTAATTTCCAGCAAGTGTTTATTGAAAATGCCCCGGCGGATTTGCACGGCTTGGTACACGTGCGAATTACCCGCGCGGACGGGGCGGTGTGTTTTGGAATTTTGCAATAAATCAAAATTTGTTATAATATAAATACGAAATTTGAGTAATAGTTCTTTTTAGGCAAGAGTTAAACAAAATGGTAGCCCAAAGAAATTTATGTGTACTCATTCTGGCAGCCGGTAAAGGCACCCGAATGAAGTCTTCCCTTCCTAAACCCATGCACCCTGTGTGCGGGTTGCCGATGCTTGCTTACAGCTTGCAAGCCGCCCAACAATTAAATCCGGATACGATTTGTGTGATTATTGGTCATGAGGCCGCTTTGGTAAAAGAGACCGTGCAAACACAAGCGGCCGCGTGGGGAATCACCGCTCCAGTGGTGTTTGCCGAACAAAAAGAATTAAATGGCTCTGGCGGTGCTGTGCGTGCGGCATTACCCTTGTTACCTAAGTTTGAAGATATTATGGTTTTAAACGGAGATGTGCCTTTAATTCGTCCGGAGACTTTGCAAAAAATGCATTATGAATTTGAAATGCAGCAGGCCGGTGCCTCCGTTTTATCTATTCAAGTGCCTAATCCGACCGGATATGGCCGAATTGTTCGGGATGCAGAAGGTAGTTTCAGCCGCATTGTGGAAGAATCGGAAACTGATGAAAAAACTCGTAACATTACGGAAGTAAACGGGGGAATTTATATATTTCATTCCGACATTTTAGTCCCTGCCTTGGAAAAATTGACTCCGCAAGGTCCCAAACGAGAATTTTATTTGCCCGATACTTTGCCGTTGATTCATAACTCTCAATACGAAGTGCAAATTTTCCCATTAGCGGATGTGCGGGAATCTTTGGGTGTTAACAGCCGCGCCGAACTGGCGGTAGTGGATGAAATTATGCGCGCCCGGATTAATGAAAAATTAATGGCGGCCGGCGTACGCCTGATTAATCCAAGTGAAACGTATATTCAAGCCTCGGTCAAAATCGGGCCTGATACCACCATTTATCCAAATTGTTATATAGAAGGCAATACCGTAATCGGTTCGAATTGTTTATTAGAAAGCAATGTGCTGATTCGCAACTGTCAAATTGCCGATCACGTCAATATTCGTATGGGAAGTTATCTAGATGACAGCATGGTAGCCGAAAATTGCGAAGTAGGGCCTTACGCCCGCCTACGCCCGGGAGCCGAACTAAAAACCAAAGCCAAAGTGGGAAACTTTTGCGAAGTGAAAAAATCGGTTATCGGAGAAGGTTCTAAAGTAAATCATTTAACCTATATCGGCGATACCGATATGGGCAGTGATGTAAATATCGGCGCAGGTACGATTACCTGCAATTATGACGGCCAGAAAAAACACCGCACCGTCATTGGAGACCATTGTTTTGTGGGCTCTAATACCAATTT
The DNA here is from genome assembly GCA_045588685.1 of Candidatus Avelusimicrobium sp. Lineage (GTDB taxonomy): Bacteria > Elusimicrobiota > Elusimicrobia > Elusimicrobiales > Elusimicrobiaceae > Avelusimicrobium. The sequence continues at coordinate 9,374 of JAZNEO010000204.1, forward strand.
TGTAGCACCGGTAGAAGTAAAACCGTATAGTAAAATCGGCGCTGGTTCCACCATTACCAAAGAAGTACCGGAAGGCTCTTTGGCTATTGCGCGCTCGCGTCAGGTTGTATTAGAAAAAAAAGGTGTCAAACATGACTAAACTTGTCAACGGAGATTTGTGTATTTTCTCTGGTAATTCCAATTTAGCATTGGCTCAAAAAATTGCCGGTCATTTAGGCATGGAACTGGGCAAAATACATGTAGAACGTTTCGCAGACGGTGAAATTGATGTGCAGATTTTAGAATCTGTACGGGCGCATGATTGCTATATTATTCAGCCCACTTGCCCGCCGGTTAATGAAAATTTGATGGAACTACTGATTATGGTAGATGCCTTCAAACGGGCTAGTGCAGGCCGTATCAATGTAGTGGTTCCTTATTTTGGTTATGCTCGTGCAGACAGGAAAGCTGCTGCTCGTGTGCCTATTACGGCCAAACTGGCCAGTAATTTAATCACCACAGCCGGTGCGGACCGTATTATGACGCTAGATTTGCATGCGGCCCAAATACAGGGATTTTTTGATATTCCGGTAGATCATATGCGGGCCCGCAGTGTATTTTTGGAATATTTTAAAGATTTCAAACGGGAAGATTTAGTGGTGATTTCACCGGACGTGGGCGGGGTGGAACGCGCCCGCAAATTTGCCGCCAGACTGGATGTGGGACTGGTGATTATTGATAAACGCCGTCCCAAACCCAATGAAGCGGTCGTGTATAACGTAATCGGGGATGTCAAAGACAAAGTAGCCATCATTTTTGATGATATTGTCGATACTGCCGGCACTTTGATTACGGTAGCCAATAAAATCAAAGAACAAGGCGCACGTGAAGTGTATGCGGCTTGTTCGCACGGCTTGCTTTCCCGTAATGCGGTAGAGAAAATTAATCAATCAGCTATTAAAAAATTAATCATTACCGATTCCTTGCCTATCAGGGATTTGGGCCCAAAGGTGGAAACGCTGTCCGTTTCGTACATCTTAGCCGATGCTATCAAGCGTAACCACGATGGCCGCTCTATCGGGGATATGTTTAGTTAATTTAATAATTAAGGAGTGAAGTAAAAATGGAAGAAATGAACATTAAAGCCGCCCTCAGAACCGGCGAAGGCGTTAAAGGCGCATTAAGCAAAATCCGCGCTGAAAAGAACGTACCGGCCGTTATTTATGGCGGACATAAAGAACCCGTGAGCATCACGGTTAGCCGCAAAGATTTGGAAAAAATCATGAAAGCGGGTAAAAACACCATCGTAGAAATTGAATTACCGGAAGGTAAAGAACAAGCGTTGGTCAAAGAAGTACAATTCCACGTCGTAACGGACTTGCCTATTCATGCAGACTTTCAACGGGTATCTTTGAAAGATAAGATGAACGTAGTCGTGCCGGTGAAACTGGTAGGGGAATCTGCCGACGTGAAAGCCTATGGCGCGATGGTAGAACACATCTTGCGCGAAATTGAAGTACGCGCTTTGGTCAGCAAAATCCCGCATGAGATTGAAGTGGATATGACCCCGATGACCATTAACACCGGTATTGTCGCGGGTGATATTAAATTGCCGGAAGGCGTGGAACTCGTAACCGATCCGCAAGCTCCGGTGGTGCACTTGACCATCTTGAAAGATGAAGAACCGGCCGCCGCACCTGCTGCAGCTGCTGATGCCCAACCGGAAAGCTCTTCCACTAAGGGTAAAAAAGATGCAGACGGCAATCTGACCAAGAACGCCGAACCTGCCAAGAAATAACTTTGAGCTACACGCTGATTGCCGGACTGGGTAATCCGGGAGCGCAGTACGAAAAAACCCGCCACAATGCCGGGTTTCGGGTAGTAGATGTGCTGGCCCAACAAACAGGGGCGGATTTCCAGTCCTGGCAAAATGCAGGCGTGTATGCAAAAGTTATAATCGGCGGACAAGAAGTGCTCTTGGCTAAGCCGATGACGTATATGAATTTATCGGGTCAACTCGTTAGCGGGTTGGCCCGGTTTTATAAAATTCCCCCTGAAAAAATGCTGATTTGCTTTGATGATATGTCTTTACATGTAGGGGATATCCGTTTGCGTCCGTCCGGTTCTGCCGGCGGTCAAAAAGGCATGAAACATATTATCGAGCAACTGGGCACCGATAAAATTGCCCGTTTACGCGTGGGCATTGGCCCAAAACCTACCTATTTTGACGCGGCCGATTTTGTACTGGGCAAATTTACCAAAGACGAAGAACCGCTCTTACAAACGGCTATTTCCAAAGCTACAGAAGCCATTGAAGTCTATCTGCAAGAAGGCCTGGACAAGGCCATGAACCGCTTTAATTAATCCCACCAATTTTTGCTATAATAAAAATACCTTTTTACAGGAGGATGTGTAGCAAACGCGTTGTAATACGCAAACATACAATTTGAACTATATTTGAAACCGCGCTTTCGTGCGCGGGTTGCCTTGCAAAAGGCTCCCAAACAAGTCAGATATAGTCGTTTTAGGCACAAGATAAACAGGGTAGCTCCCGTGTTTGTTTTGTGCCGAGTGTTTATCGTATAAACGATAAACCACGGCTATTATGTCTGGGTAACTTGTTTGGGGCCCAATATAGTGGCCGTTTTTATTGGGCTGATTTGAACAAAAAGGAATAAATATGAAAAGAAATGCTAGTTTTTCGTCATCCCGCAGCGCTTTTGTACGGGATATAAATAAGGGTTATATCCGGGGCAATATTCTCTGTCATCCCCGAGTGTTTTTATCGGGGATCTCAACCTTATTCAAAAAGTGGCTGAGATTCCCGATTACAGCTTTCGGGAATGACAGTATGGTACGCGGTTTTACGCTGATTGAATTATTGGTAGTTGTTTTAATTATCGGCATTTTATCTGCCATTGCCTTGCCACAATATCAAAAGGCAGTAGCAAAAGCACGATTAGTGCAATTACAGACGGTTGTTAATACGTACGTAAAAGCTTGGGATATGTTGGCTTTGCAAGGGCTAACATCTCAAAGTGTTTATCTTACTGGTACTAATGCAGCCGGAGATATAGAGATGCAAGGAACTGCAGATGGGAATGATACTGTTACAGAGTTTGGACGTATTGCTTCTTCTTGTTATATCTATCATTGTGTTATAAATATTAGTGGATTAAATGCATTTCGAGGTATGACCCTTTATATGAATCGAGTTCCTACTGATAGAAAGCCGGATTTTATTTATTTTTCTTCTTCTGACGCCGCTTTAAAAAAAGTGGCCTGTGAGTGGTTAGCTACATTAGATGCAACAACTTTGTCGGGTTGTTAGATATCATTAGGGAGAGATTAGTTTAGTAACTTGGTTTTCCCACTTTTACATGCCACAAATATTCGGTGTTGCC